>JAFLEG010000485.1 GCA_017302195.1 Verrucomicrobiota bacterium | reverse complement strand
GCCGGTGTATGTCACCTGCGACGTCTGCGGCGGGCGCCGGTACAACCGGGAGACGCTCGAGATGACCTACAAGGGGCTCAACATCGCCGATGTGCTGCAGTTGACGGTGGATGAAGCCGCGGTGTTTTTCCGGGCGCTGCCCAAGCTCCAGGAGCCCTGTCAGACACTCGCGGAAGTGGGGTTGGGTTATCTGCGCCTCGGTCAGGCCGGGAACACGCTGTCCGGCGGCGAGGCCCAACGCCTCAAGTTGGCTGCGGAGCTGTCGCGTCGCCAGACCGGCCGGACCCTGTATCTGTTCGACGAGCCCACCACGGGGCTCCATTTCCAGGACATCGCCCGGCTGCTGGAGGTCATGTTCCGGCTGCGCGATGCCGGCAACACCCTGATCGTCATCGAGCACAACCTGGACGTGATCAAGGTGGCGGACTGGGTGCTGGACCTCGGACCGGAAGGGGGCGGTGGCGGTGGGCGCATCGTGTCGGAGGGGCCGCCAGAGGTGGTTGCGGCCTGTGCAGACAGCCATACGGGTCGCTACCTGCGCCGACTGTTGACGAGAGGCTGAACAAAGAAAAAGGAGGCCGGACCTGCGTCCGGCCTCCCTGTCAGACGATGCCCCCCCGTAAGGGAGCGTCGTATTAGTTCCTGGAGCGGTAGAACTTCGGGGTCGCACCCGGATCCAGCACTAGCGGGCTGGAACCCGGAACCACGGTGTATGCCCCGCCGACGGTGTCGGCAGCCTCCAGGGCGCCGGTATAGGTGATGCTCACCTTGCCGTCGGCACCGAGCGCGATGCCGACCGTGGGCGGAGCCACCACTGCAGTGTTGAAGTCCCAGAAGGCGATCAACCCATTGGCTGCAGGGAGAGCCGAGGGGGAGGTTCCCTGGAAGATGGCCTTCGCATCGGCTTCCACCAACTGCTTCGAGAAGACTGCGAAGTCGTCAATCAGGCCATGAAACAATCCACCAGTGGTGCTCTCGGAGCCGATGTACAGTGTGTCAATGTCCGCCGCCAGCGGGTTGGCCCCGCTGCCAGACAGGAACAACTGCCCGTCAATCCAGATCTCCTTCACGCTCCCCTTCTTGGTGAACACGTAGTGATGCCAGCCATTGGTCAGGAACCCATCGTCGCCCGTGTAACCGGGGAATGTGTCAAGGTTGGCGTTGATTCGCTGAGTATCAGCGGTGCAGCAGCCCGTGTCGTAATAGATGTTGTTGTCGCTCCACGGGAGATGCACCTGCATGGCGCGGCCCAAGCTGGGAGAATTGAACCAGAACGCTGAGTTGTCCGCGCGGTCGTACTTCTTGATCCACAGCGAGACGCTCAGCTCATCCGCCGCTGCGGCCGTGTTGGCCCAGTTGGGACGAGGAACGATCAGGGAGCCACCCCGCGGGGAGTGGTCCATGGAGTAGTCTCCGGCGGCACCGGTACGGCCGCCACCGTTAGCGGAGAAGTCGGCGGCTCCGGTGATCAGGGCGGGATACTGTCCCACGGAGTCCAAGACAGGGCCGCGATAGGCCAGCACCGAGAACGACCAGCTGTAGGACGCGGCGTTACCGCCGGCATCCAGGTAGTTCAGAACCACCGTGTGGGAGGATTCGCTCGCCAGCAGAGCCGGCGGGGTGTAGCTGACAGACAGCACGTTGCCGGTCTTGGTGATGGTCGGAGTAACCGCGGCCCCATCCACCGTCATTGAGACGTTGGCGGCTGTCCATTCGGTTTTACCGTCCCGATGCGAGATGCTGATCGAGGTGGCCGGGCTCACGTTCCGGGCATTGCTGGCAGGAACCTGGCTCAGGAACGCGCCTTCCGGCGGCGCCGGAAGCGGGGTCGCGGAGCTCAGGAACTGGCTGGGGATCGGCAGCAGCGAGGCGGCCGGGGTGGTGTCGCCCACCTTGCGCCATGCGACCTGGGCATAGTCGCCGCCGCCGCCTTCCTTCCAGACGACGCGGATGAAGTAACGGCTGCCGGCGTTCAGCCGGAGCGGGGCCGCCGTGGTTTCCTCGGCACCGAGGTCAATTTCCTGGAACGCTGCGCAGCAGCCCGTTTCCGTGGCCGCGAACGCCAGATTGGCTTCCGTGGCATCGGTGCTGACATACAGCTCCGAGGCGTCATCGCTGCGCAGGAAGAAGTGGTAGTCAGCCGTTTCCGCCGGGGTCAGATAGCCTTCCATGGTGGCGCCGTAGTTGTCCACGGCGTCGTTCGGGTAGAAATCCCGGCTGTTGAACGAGAAGACCGCGCCCACCTGGTCCGGGGTTGCCGGATACCGGGGGTCGTCATACAGGTTCTGGACAGGGGTGCCAGGGATACCGAGCCAGGAAGAGACCTTCAGCACGCCCGAGGTCACCTGCAGGTAGGAGTAGAAGACGGCCGTGCTGTTCGCGGCGACCGAGTTCTTCGAGCCGTCGAGCACGTTGTTGACCGTCACCGTGTAGGCGGTGGCGCCCGGCGTCTGGGCAGCGGTGGTCAAGGTCACCACGTTCTTCTTCACCGTGGCGGCAGTGACCTGCAGGCTCGGAGTGATCGCGTAGTTGGCCAGATTGACCGCCGAGACCGGGTCGAGGTTCTCCGAGAAGGTGAGGGTCACCGTGGTAAAGTTCGCGGCACCGGTGGCGGCATTCAAAACAGGATCCGTGATGTCCTTCGGATCCGAGCCAGCCCGGTATTCGTCCACGTTGAGGACACCGTCTTCATCGAAGTCCAGTCCGGCATCCGCAGCGCTGTTCTTGTCAAAGCCATACTGGTCTTCCCAGAAGTCCGGCATGCCGTCGCCATCGGTGTCCACTGGAGGAACACCCGGGGACTTTCCGGCGGCAAACTGCTTGATCTCATCCTCGGTCAGACGGCCCTTGAAAATGGCGAAGTCATCAATGACTGCATCCGGGGGGGAGGCGTTGTTGGCACCGCCGATCGTGAGGGCCGTGTACTCGGTGGGCAGCGGGTCGGCCCCGTCCTCCTGGGAGATCAGCAGATTGCCGTCCACATAGACCGCCTTGTAACCCTTGTCCTTGATGAAGGCGTAATGGTGCCACTCGCCTTCCCACACGTGGTCCGGGAAGGTGTTGACCACATTGGCATTGAGCCGCTGGCCGGGGACGGCGCAGCAGCCACCCGCGGTATCGAAGTAGATTGTGCCGTCGGACCAGGGGATATGGAACTGGAATCCACGATCGCCCGAAGGGCCGAGCGCCCACATCGAGCTGCTGTTGATGTTGCTGGTGTTCTTCTGCCAGATCACCACCGACATGGAATCATCGGCGGCGGCAGCCGTCATCGGGTTGGCGTCGCCCTCGGCCTCGATGTAGAGCCAGCCGGGATTGACCTGGCTGATGTCGAAGCCGCGGCCGCCGCCCTGGGGACGCCCTCCCGCCCCATCGGTGAGGACGGCGCTTCCCGAGATGACGCCTTCGTAGTTGCCGGTCGAGGCTTTGAGGGTGACTCCGTCGGCTTCGACTCGTTCGAAGTCCCAATGGGCGACCAGTGTGGCCGTTTGGGCTTGGGCAGCAACCGAGCCAACGGTCATGGCGGCCAGGAGACCTGGCCACAGTTTGTGGGGGGATCGTATGTTCATGTGGAGACCACTATGGTTTTGGTGACATGGAAATGCCCGGAGCCTTCAGGGAAGTTGTTGAACTTCCCGTGGGGATTTCAGGCATGGTGATGTGGAATACCACTGCGTCCCCGCCACTGTGTCGAGAGGAAACGTTTGTGTTACAAACGTAAAATACACGATTTCCGCTGCCGGGAGCCGATGGCCGAGGTCAGCGCTCCTCGACGAGGACTGCGGGTGGCAGCACCCGGGTCATCTCCCCCGCCCGCAGTCCGAATCCAGGACCCTGCACGGTCGCCAACATCACAGTGCCCCCCTGCCGGCGATAGAGTCCCGGATGAATGCGCGCCTCCGGTGCGCTGGCATCCGGATAGTACTGCATGCCGTTGGTCTCAACTCCCAACAGGGTCGGGACGTGGGCCGCCAGCAGGCAGTGGGGAATCTGGGCGAGCATGGGATTGGTGAGGTCCTGGACCATCAGGGCCATGCCGTGGGCCCGGGCCCAGCATGCGGACAGCAGGGCGCCGGACTGGGTCTTGCAGGTCTTCAGGGCGACGCCGGTCCAGCCCAGGTCGCGTCCCCGGCGGACGAGGCGCCAGTCATGCGCACTCTCGTCGAGGAACAGCGGCTTTCGGGCGCTGACGCTCTGGACGGCGATGGGGTGCTCCTCCAATTCGTAGGGGAAGGGCTGCTCGACATAGAGCAGCATGCCGAACAGCCGTGGATGCCGGTCCCGGAGC
>JAFLEG010000484.1 GCA_017302195.1 Verrucomicrobiota bacterium | reverse complement strand
CGACATCGCCGAAGCGCAGCTCGCCTGCTGCCCCGGCCTGGCCCGGGTCGCCGCCGACGGCGAAGCCCTGCCCTTTGCCGACGCCAGCTTCGACCGCGTCCTGTGCGGCCTCGGCCTGATGTTTTTCCCCGACGAACAGGCCGCCCTGCGCGAAGTCCGGCGCGTGCTGCGCCACGACGGACGACTCGCCCTGTCGGTCTGGGGCCGCGCCGAGGACGTGCCGCTGGTCGACGCGGCCTTGTCCTGCCTGCGCCGTCTGCTGCCGCCGCCCAAGGTGGCGCGGCCCTCGATCTTCCGTTTCGGCGACCCCGCGGAGCTTGCCCGCTGCCTCGCCGCGGCGGGTTATCGCGAACCCGAGGTGCGCCCGGTCAGCATCACCACCACCTTTCCCGATGCCGCAGCCTACTGGCAGGGCTTCCTCGACCTCGCCGGCGGCGCCGCCGAGAGCCTCTCGCGTCTGCCGCCCGAGAAGATGCAGGGGCTTGCGGCGGCCGTCGCCGACGACCTGGCGCCCCATGCCTCGAAGGACGGTTACGTCCTGAGCAGCACGGTCCTGGTCGCCAGCGCCGGACCGGTATAATCCGCCCCCTCGCTTCCCCTCCAGGCCCCGACAGGGGCGTCCTCCGCCATGAATGTCCTGTTTGAAGAGGACGGTGCTTTCCGCGCCGGCAGCGTACTTGCCGACAACGTGAGCTCGCTGCAGATCGAACTCGCCTCGGGCAAGCGCTCCAAGGTCAAGGCGGCCAACGTCCTGCTGCGCTTCGCGGCGCCCGGACCCGGCGAACTGCTTGAACGCGCCGAAGCGGAGGCCGAGGGCGCCGGGGGTGCCGGCGAGGTTGAGGATCACCGCCTGGACGTATTCGCCGCGCCCCCGGACTTCGGCGATGCCCCGGACTTCGAGGAGGCCCCCGGGTATCCCACCCTGCCCTCTCATGACGGCGCTGCGCATGTGCTCACTCCGGACAGTCCCCGCCTCGGCATTGCCCGCGATGGTGAGGCGTTTCCCCATGTGGACGCCGCCGCCGTGGGTGATGATGTCACTCCAGGCACGCCGGTTCCCGAATCGGCATCCGGAAACGACGAGGATGGGGTGCTGCTGGTGGGCCGGCTCAGTCCCGGGGGGGATGCCACCATCCGGCTGATCGCCACGATTCCCAAGGGGGGTACCGCCCGGGTGGATGGCTGGGTGGACTGGAACGCCGATTTTGACTGGGATGATGCAGGCGAGCAGGTCGCCAACCGGGTGGAGGTTACCCACGGCACCAACTTTTTCACCATCAACGTCCCCTCCACAGCCGTCCTGGGCTTCACCTACGCCCGCGTCCGCATCAGCCAGAACGGCGGTCTGACGCCCCGTGGCACGGTGGAGGGCGGTGAGGTGGAGGACTACAACCTCAGCGTCTATCCCCCCTTCGACTGTGTCATCACGTCCGTCTCACCCATTGGGAATCAATTGCTGATCTCCTGGAGGGGTGAGGCCGTGCTCCAGCAGGGCCCGACTCTCCACGGCCCCTGGGAAGACGTCCCCGGGCAGATTCCCGGCAACACCTTCGTCCCCCTCGAAGGCCCGGCGCGGTTCTTCCGCCTCCTTTGCCCCTAGTGTAGAGTCTCTCAAATAGCTGGAGTTGATCTCCAGATCAACTTCAAGACGGTCGCGCTCTGGCGCGGACGCTTCCGGAAGGAAGGCGTCGACTGCCTATGGGAGGTGGCTCCCGGTGGGGAAGAAAGGCCATCCTTCCCGCTTCCAAGGTGGCCGCCATCATTGAGACCACTCTCCAGCGCAAGCCGGCCGGGGGCCTCCGCTCCTGGCTTAGAAAATCCAGGGCTCCAGGAGGCGGTTGGGACCAGTGGTGCGGTCCTGCATGCTGGGATTGGGCGAGGCCTTGAGCTGAAAGCCCACACCCACGGTCCAGTCAATCCCGTTGGGACCGTTGTCGAGGATCTGAACGGTGATGGCGCCCACCCAGCTCCGGAAATCCCTGGCCAGCGTGTAGTACTGCGCCTGCATGGTGCTGAACTCGGCCTCAAACTGGTGGCTCATCCGGAGGCTCCAGTTTTCATTGAAGCGATACGCCACCGTCGAGAAATAGGTGTTGCTGGTGTCGTTGCCCAGGTCCGGATCCGCCCTCAGGTACCGGTTGGCGAGCGTCCAGCTCCAGACATCATTGGGGGTCAGCCGGATGGCGTTGTCGAACTCGTTGAGGCGTCCGTTCGCCACGTCGAAGCGCATCAGGGACCCATACCCGATCCAGGACTTGGGCTGGAACGACAGGCGGGAATACACATCGCTGAAGGTGGTCTCGAACGACTCCTGCTTGTCGAGATTCCAGTCCGTGTAGAGCTGCCAGTTGACGAACTCCTGTACCCCGCCCTCGCGCTTGGTTTCCAGGATGTTGAAAAGCGACAGACGCAGCACGTTCCGGTAGCCCAGCGTGTCAATGGAGTTGTCGTCGGGAAACTCAATCGGACGGAGCTCAAACGAGGGCACGCGGTAGTCGAACTGCGGCACCTGGGTCGGCTTCAGGTTCGGCGTGGGAATGAAGGCGTAATTGAACGACGGCTGGAGCACGTGCCGCAGTCCGTTGAGTTCAAGGGACTGGTTCTCGACGCCCTTCCAGGTGGCCGAGGCCTTCCAGGTGATCTCCCCGCCGGTATTGAACACCCAGCGGTTGCCGGGGGTGGTGATGGTCTCCAGGCCGGTCGGCTCTCCATAGTGGGTGTACCGTCCCCCCGCCCTGGGAATCACGTTGAGGAAGCCGAAGAAGGTCTTGGGCAGGGTGAGCTGGTGGTAGGTGTCCGCACGGAACGCCTCATAACTCAGATTCGAGTAGTCGCCCTCGGAAAAGCGGTAGTAGCCCACCGAGCTCTGGGAATCGTAGTAGAGCGGCGTCGGTCCGACCTGCTGGCGCGCTCCGTTCAGGAAGACCTCCGGGAGCCGTTCCACCGCCGGCTGGAACGAGTTGACCTGGGGCGTGACCAGCACACCCAGGCTGAAGTTCCTCCAGAGCTGCTCCGCCTCAAAGTAGGTCAGCGGCTGCGGGGTGTTCTCGCGGTACTCGTTCTGGAAAAAGTCCCGGATGATGTCCGGATCCCCCTGCTGCCAGACGGCCGCCGTGGCGTAAAAGTCGTCCCAGGGATTGGCCTTGTGGCTCCAGGCGAACCGCTCGCGGTTCTCCGGATTGTTCTGCCCAAAGAGGTCGGTGCCCGGCTCCCGGTCGTGGATGTAGTAGAACGTCCCCTGCCCCTGCCCCCAGCGGCCCAGGTTGTACTCCACCGAGGGGCCGATGCCGGGGCCGCGCTTCGAGTAGAAATCCAGCTCCAGCGCGGTGTGGAGATTGGTGTTCCAGTTCTGGTGGTACGCGCCCAGCGCAAACGCCCCCCAGATGCTCCGGTAGCCCGGCACCGCGGTCCAAAAGAAGCGGTGCTCCCGCAGCGACCGGCTGTAGCTGGGAAAGTACATCACCGGCACACCGCCCACGATTGCGGTGGCGCTCTCGGCGGTGACCGTGCGGTCCTGGGTGATGGTCAGGCGCCGCGCCCTGATCTTGTAGTCCGGGTGTGCGATGTCGTCGGTGGTGAGGATCCCGTCCTCGGCGATCTGGACCTGATTGGTCTTCCCGCCCTCAAGGTGGCGCCCGGCGGCGAAGAACGGCGGCTGGCCGAACCGGAACTCGTCCGCCGACAGCTCTCCGGTGGCGTAATTGTACCGGATGCGTTCGCCGCGCCAGAGCACGGCGCGTCCGGCGGGATCCAGCCGCTGAAGGCTCACATCGCCCTCTGCCAGCGCGATGGTGTTCTCCAGGTCGATCTGCACCTTGCGGGCCGTCAGCGTGGCCGTGCCGTAGGTGACCACGACGCCGTTCACTGCCGTGGCAATCTGGGTGGCCCGGTCGAACTCGACCTCCCCCTGCCCGTCCGCAGCCCGGACCTCCACCTCGCCGGCGGATGCCGACGGAATCCCGGACGCGAGCTCCTGAGCCAGCGCGGATGCCGTCATCAGGATGGCCAGCCCGAGGGTGGTGAATCTCATTCGCGGGCCGCGACGCTACGGAGCGCCCCGCATCCCGCCAAGCGCAAGCTTCGGAAGACCCGATCCATCCGGCGGCAGCGGGGCCGCCCGTTCGGTGTCCCGGGCGTTGCTTGACCCGAAGGTCACCCAGCGGTTTTCATCGCACCACGCGCCCCACCGATGAACGAGTTCCCTGATCCCTTTGATGCCGCACGGCGGCAGGGGCCGATCCTCAAATGCGATTTTGGTGGCGAGGAGGTCCCGATGATTCTTCGGCATGAGG
>JAFLEG010000483.1 GCA_017302195.1 Verrucomicrobiota bacterium | reverse complement strand
GCTCCTGAATCCGGCCGATCATCAGATCCTGGGTCTCCAGATCGCCGGCCTTCTCGGACAACGTGCGCGCCTGCGCCAGGTCGCCGATCACCTTCTCATGGGCCCGGATCAGCGCCGCAACATACTCGTGCTGGGACATCGGCGCCTTGAACTCTTCCAATCCGGCCAGGGCACCGAGGGTCTTCAATCCGCCGGCCGCGTACGCTCCCAGCGCCCGGGTGCGCTCGGCGATTTCGTCCGCCGCGGCAAAGATGGCGGTGTACTGGGCTCCGAACGCCTCATGCAACTGGAAGAATCCGCGCCCCTCGACATTCCAGTGGGCGAGGTGGGTCAACGCCATCAGCGAGTAGGTGTCCGCCAGGGCCAGTTGGAGCGACTCGATCAGTGCGGAGGACGGCGCGGTGCGCGCGGCGGCGGCGGCGAGGGCGGCGGTCGAGGAGGTCTTTTTCATGATGGGAAAGGATGGATTTGCCGGAATGCGGCGCCAGCGAGACATAGCACTCGATTGCACCACGAGGAAGGGGACAGTCAGAACCAGCCACCCATTCTTCCCTGGGGGGCGCGTGCGTAACGCACAAGCCAGGCACGTCGCAGGGATGCGTACGGCATGCAGATCCCGGCGTCAGGCCATTGGGAAGTCTGCAGTCCCGGAACCGCCTCACTTACCTCGGCGGTGCACGCCGCGGGTCCGCTACTGCGGCACCTGCTCGATGCGATAGTAGCGCTGTTCGTTCTCCGCTGGCGCCACGGGCAGTTCAACCGTCATCACGTCGCCGGGCGCGGTGACCAGGGTGGTGCCGGAGCCCGGCGGGATGTCCACCGGGACCCAGAGCGGCAGGGGCGTGGTGAGATCGTCCGCGTAGGAGATCCGGTAGAGTTCACCCGGCACGGTGTTGAACACCAGTTGCGGCGGATCCCCGGGAACGTAGGTGCCCTGGAACGGCGCTCCGCTCAGCAGGAGCCCATCCTCCTGGATGGCCGCCCGGGTGGTGAAGTCCATGGGTGCCAGCGATTCAACGGCGACCTCCAGGAACCAGATGCCGCTCAGGTCGGGCACCTCGTTGGTGCGCACCGCCACCCGCTCGCTCAGGCTGCCGGGCTGCGGGAAGGTGAAGACATTCGTCGGATCCGCGAAGGGCGGCAGAATGCCCTTGGAGGCCCGCAACGTGGCATCGCCGGTCAAGCCGTAGATCTCGAACAGCAGCGCCGGCGTGGAGGGGGATTCAAAGCGGAAATAAACCAGATTCGTCGCCGGCGCGTTGGTGAAGACGTACGGCACGGCGTTGGTCAGCGGAATGATCGTCACCAGGCTGGGCACATAACTGCCGATGACGGTGAACTCCACGGGTGTCGCCGCCTGCGGGACCACGGTGACAAACCAGCGGCCCGGGGTCATCGGCTGGGGCTCGCTGGCCGGAGTCAGCACCACCACCTCGGCCTCCAGGTCCGGATTGGTGCTCGAATAGTCGAAGAAGGCGGGGGACGGCAATGGCAGCCCGCGGGACAGGTACATGCTCACGTCCGAGGTCATGTTGGTCACCACAAACGACCCGAAAGCGGGATCATCGGTGATGTCCAGGTAGAAGTAGGCGGACTCCTCCGGATCCGTGATCGTCGCCACCGTCGGCACGTCATTGGTCAACTGGATCAGGCGTCCAGCAGACTCGATGGCCATGATGGTGTACGGAATCGGCTGCAAGGGGGGCGGGCTGGGATCCACGGAGTACACGCCCAGGTACCATGTGCCCGGCGACAGCGGCACGGGCCGGCTGGCCAGGTCTATGTTGACCACCTCCGGCTGGATGCCGTTGTTGGTGGACGCATAGTCATATTGGGTCCGCGTCGGCAACTGCGGCCCTTTGCGGATCACCAGGTTGAGATCCTGGGTCTGGTTGGTGAGGATGAATGAAACCCCGAGGCCGTTGCTGGACACCTCAAAGGAATAGTAGTCCATCAACCCATTGTTCAGGTTGGTGGTCACATAGGGCACCGCGTTGGTGAGCGGGATGATGTTCACCCCGAAGTCCACCTGGACGGTGAACGGATGTGTCGCGGCGGGATCCAGGCTCTCCACGGAGAGGTAATACCGCTGCCCGGGGACCAGCAGCGGTGGCAGATTGGTGTTGAGGACCGCGAAGTTGAAGGCGGTGCCCGTGGTCGGATAGATGAGCGCCGCGTCCTCCGGCAGGGTGCCTTCGCCGGGGATTCCCAGCGGATTGTACCACAGGGCCAGCGGGCCGCCGTCAAGGCTCGCCAACAGGTTGGTCGTGGTGGAGGCCTCCAGCGGGACATCAATGTAGAAGTACTGCGGTCCCCCGGTGGCCACGTTGGTGGAATAGGGGATCCCGTTGGTCAGCCGGATCGCCGGAGCGCTGGTGGGCGCGAAGGTCAGGGTCAACTGCCATCCCAGCAGATCGCCAAGATACGGGGTCCGGTTGTCGTTCAACTCCAGCACCCAGGTGCCCTGGCCCGCCCCCATCAGGGTGGTGATCGGCTCCTCCGGAAGATAGGTCGCGGTGCCGTCGGTCTGGTAGAAAGCCACATCATCCACCAGCAGTCCGGGCGAGTTGGTCGGCGAGGCGCCGCCATTGAACTCGAGCAGCACCGTGGACCCGGTGGCGCGGATGTCGAAGGTATTGGTCTGCCAGCCCGTCGGATCCGCCTTCACGGGATCCCCCAGTGTCACGGCCACGCCGTCCACCCACACCGACACCGCGGCGGGAATGTTGTTGGTCTCGTCCGGAGACAACCGGGACAGGAAGGAAATGCGGTAGCGCTCGCCCACCGATGCAGTAAAGGCCCGGTTCACCACCCCGTTGGAGAGGGCGAGGTAGTTCAGCCCGCGATAGGCAATCAGGCTGTCCTGAACCACCTCCACCGCATTGCTGACCACCTGCCAGCCCCGGAAGCTTTCGCCGGCCGGATAGACGTCCGGTCGCACCTGTTCAAAGTCATCCAGGGACAGCAACTGCTCACCCTCCACCTGCCCGGCAAACGGCGGCGGCACGAACTTGATCTTCTCGAAGGCCCGGTTGGTGTTCTCGCTGAAGGTGGCGAAGAGCGTGTTCGTGGCCCGCCGTCCCGGCGTCAACTGGCCGGGACCTGCGCTGAGCGTGAGCTGGTTCCCCGAGGCGTCGGTGAGCACGCCGGTGAGCGAGCCGCGGCCCAGGGCCCCATCGGACACCAGGCCTGGACCAAAGGCGCCCTCCGTGGAATCGCCCCACCATCCGGCGATGACGGCATTGGTGGAACCCGTGGGCAGCGCCACCCATCCCTCGATGGTGAACTCGCCGGGCCGTGGTGTGGAGAGCGCGTTGGTTACCAGCCCGAAGCCGGGACTCGGGATGAGGGCGCCCTGAAGTCCGGGAAATGCGCCCGGGACGAACCGCACCTGGTGGGTGAGCGCGACGCGGTTGGGTCCAATGACGTCGTTCCCGTTGCCGTTGAACGGCCACAGCGCGAGCAGCCCGGTATTGCGGTCCGCCGGCTGCTTGGGTTCGCCTTCCAAACCGCGGAAATAGATGTCCCGGATCTCCTGCGGGCGCAGCGCCCGTCGCCACACGCCGAAATCATCCACCTGCACCTCCTGGTTGACGTACTGGTATTTCGGGTCCAGGCCAAAGAGGAACTGATTGCTGGTCACCGGGGTGAATCCCGCCGGCACCGCCCGCTCGGCGACCTCCGCGCCGTTGACATAAAGCGCCGCCCGACGGCTGGCCGGTTCGAAGCTGAGCGCCACATGCTGGTACCGCAGGTTGGTGGACACCACCGTGGTTCCCAGCCCGTTGGTGGTCTCACCACCACGATCCTCAAAGATCACCGCGCTGGCCCCGCGCGGATTCTGAAGCCGCACGGAAAGATCGGAGACCCGTTCATGATTGATGCGCAGACCGACATCCATGGAGGTCACCGGACGCGCATCGTCCACGGTCAGGGTGGCATACCGCCGGGCGGCGTCAGGAATCACTCCCAGGTCATCCGTCTCAAAGGTCCGGGTGAAGGAGGCATCCAGATTCCGTTCCAGCCGCCCGCGGATCTCATAACACACCACGTACAGGGCCGGATTAAACACCGCGATGAAGTAGCGTCCTGCCTGGAGGGGCGGCACATCCCGGATGCCCAGCGACACGCTGCCGCCATTGGCCGGCAACTGGGCATACTTGTCATTGTTGGCCGGATCGAAGATGTCGGGGAACTGATCCCTGCGGATGAACACCTCGAGCGGGGTCGGGGGATCCACGTTGCGGATGGTCACCGTCAGTCGGCTGGCCTCGGGCGGCACAATGATGACCTCCAGC
>JAFLEG010000482.1 GCA_017302195.1 Verrucomicrobiota bacterium | reverse complement strand
AAGGCGGTGGATCCGGCCATGGAGATCGGCGGCATCCGGCTCCTGAGCAAGACCAAGTCCCCCCCGCAGCCGGCGGCGGGCTCCTGAGCGGATCGGATCATGAACCCGCTCTGGATCCTCGCCGCACCGCTTCTCCTGGTGGCGCTGGTGCTCGCCCTAAGGTCGTGGCGCAGGGCGAAGTCCGACCCGGCGGGAGGCAGCCCTTCGGACGGCGGCGTTGGTCCCTGGATGGCTTCCGACTTCGAGGAGAACACCCACCACCACCAGAACCACGGCGAGTCTGCGGATTCTGACGCCGGTGGAGGTGCGGACGGTGGAGCCCCGGGCGGCGGCGACTGAGGCGCGTAGATCTGGAGGAGAGCTGCCGGGTTTTCGACGTGGGATTCCCGGTTTGGGAAGGGCTCGGCCCACGGAACCACAGCGCTTTCCCTGCGCCATCGCATCGGAAACCTCCGAAGGACGGCGGCGGTGCGCCTACGGGACGCTTTCGACCGTCACGGGAATCACCCCCCGCTCCAGCGGGGCGATCTGGCGGAAGGCGCGTTCGCTCAGGTCAATGATCCGGCCCTTGAAGGGCTTGAACCGGTCGTTGATCCGCACCACGACGCTGCGTCCGGTCTCCGTGTTTGTCACCCGGACGCGGCGTCCGAACGGAAGATCGGCATGGGCGGCAGTCAGCGCTTCCTTGTCGAAGCGCTCCCCGCTGGCGGTGGGGCGTCTCTGGTATTTCCCCCCATAGTAGGTGGCCAGGCCGCGGGCGATGAGGTGACCCGACCGGGCAGGCTGGGGCGATCCGCCGATGTGTCCGGTCCGGCCCGCCGGTGACGACGTGGCGCACCCGGTTGCCGACAGGAGGAACAGAATGGCCATCAGGAGCGCCGCAGGATGCAGGTCGCGAGTGGAGCAGACGGTCGTCATGGTAGGCCTGGTGCGCTGTCATGCCGCCCGGGCGTGCGTCTGGCGGATCCCGGGCCGGATCTGGGAGGGGCTCGCGTCAAGGAACGGCAGGTCCTCCCGGAACACGCTCCGTTCCTATCGCCAGCGGCGCCCGGCGGCAAGGGGGGGGTCAGCGGGGCGAGGTGTTGAGAATGTCGAGGTCGAGTTCGCCGGGAGCCGGCTTCATGCGGTCGAAGGCCACGCGCTGTTCCGGGGTCAGCTCGGCCTCCACCGCGGTCACCAGTCGTCCGATCACCCCCGCGCTCCGGGCCACGGTGTCGCGGCGGATGGACTGGAGATCACGCACGGCAGCATCCAGGTGGGCTTGGACCTTCGGCAATTGCTCCGCCGTGGGATGCACCCGCTGCACAAATTCCCCGATCACCGCCTCGTTCCAATGCTGCGGATTGTTCCGCGCCTCCAGCTCGGAACGGGTGAGGCGGCGTCCAACAAGCCCCCCGACCAGCGCACTGAGGAGGGCCAGGGCGACGAGGTCCGCCACGATGCGCCAGCGTTTGGATTTCATAGGTGCCACATGACCTGGGAAACGGCGTTCTCCACGGCCGGCGCCGCCAGGGATGCGGGCCGGGGGCTCCGAAGTTCCAGGGCGCCCAGCACCACGGCGATGGCGGCCATGAAGGAGACCGACTGACGGGCCCGCCGCAGCCAGAGGTCCTCCAGCCGGATCTCCTCGCCGACCTGGGCGGCCCGGGCCACGACCCGGGAGGCGAACCCCCAGGGAGCCGTGGCACCGGGTTCGGGCGAGGAACGCGCCCGGTGCACCAGGGCCTGCCAGCGGACGTCAAAAGTACTCATGGGTTCGCGGGGACGCATCCTGCAACGATTCCGCCAGGCGTCTCAAGCGCCGGCGGGCCCGGAAGGCGCGCACCTTGACCGCGGTGCGGCTCCACCCGGTGAGATCGGAAACCTCGCGCGCCGTCTTCTGGTCGAGATCCAGCCACTGGATCACCAGGCGGTCGTCGGGGGAGAGCTGCCCCAGCAGCCGCTGCACCAGTGCGACGGCGGAGAAGTCGGCGCGCCCGGCGTCCGGTGTCGAGGCGGCCTCGGCGGTGAGAAAGGCGATCCAGTGCGCCTCCTCCTCGGAGAGATCGGTGGCGGGGATCTCCGGCCGGCGGCGTTCGGAGCGCAGTTGGTCGAGGCAGGTGCGGACTGCAAGGCGCGAGACCCAGTGGGCGAACGGAATGCCATCGCGGGGCTGGTAGCGGTCGAGGCGGGTGAGCAGCTTGAGGAACACCTCCTGGGCGAGATCCTCCTCGCCGGACTGCCGCGGGCGGTGGCTGCGCACGATGCGCAGCACCAGGGGATACAGCGCCTCGACGAGCGCGCGCGACGCGTCGGGATCGCCGGACCGGGCGGCTTCCAGATGGCGGATCAACTCGGATTCGTCGGCATCGGACATCGGGGCGCCCGCGGGGATGGAATGGACATTGCAACACGGAGGTAACGCCGGAAAGCCCCGGCTGGTTACAGGGCAACCGTCGGAGGGGCAATCGGTGTAACCACTCGGGTCCGACCGGCGTTATCCATCGCATGCGACTGCTGCATTGGATGAGTGTGTGCTTTCTTCTGGGGGCTGCCACGGCCGATTCCGGCCCGGTGGCGGACGGCCGCACCTGCACGGAAAGGGTCATTCCCAATTTCCGCCTGCTCGATCACCGGGGAATCTCCCATGAGCTGTACCGGATGCGTGAGCCGCGTTTCGTGGTGCTCTTTGTCACCGGCAATGGATGCCCCATAGCGCGTCATTCAATTCCCGAGCTGAAGGCGCTGCGGGAGCAGGTTGGACCCGGGGGCGCCGAGTTCCTGCTGATTAACGCCAATCCGCACGACACCCGGAGCGAGGTGGCTGCCGAGGCCGGGGAGTTTGGCGTGGAATTCCCGGTGCTTCTGGATCCCTCCCAGGCGGTGGCCCGGGCACTGGAACTCCGGCGGACCGCCGAGGTCCTCGTGATCGAGACCGGATCCTGGATGCTGCGCTATCGGGGCGCGGTGGACGACCGGTTGGACTATGGGCAGCAGAAGCCGGCCCCGACGCAGCGATTCCTTGCGGATGCCCTGGCCGCGCTGATCGCCGGGAATCCGGTGGCCACGCCGCGGTCGGCAGTTCGGGGATGTGTGGTCCGCTGGACGGCGCCGGAGACCGTGGATTATGTCCGGGATGTCGCCCCGATCATTGTCTCCCGGTGTGTGGGATGCCACAGCCGGGGTCAGGTGGCGCCATTTGCCTTCGACCGATTCGAGAAGGTGCGCGGTCATGCCGGGACGGTCCGCGAGGTGCTGCTGGAAGACCGCATGCCGCCCTGGCACGCGGATCCGCATCAGGGAGCCTTCGCCAATGACCGGGGGCTGACCCCGTCGGAGAAGTCGCTCCTCATGGCGTGGATTGATGCCGGCACGCCGCGGGGTGAAGGCGCGGATCCCCTCCCGTCCGCCCAGCCTGCATCCGGCGCCGACTGGCCGCTGGGCCGGCCGGACCATGTCGTCACCCTGCCCGAGCCCGCACGGATCCCCGCCACCGGACTGGTGCCCTACCAGACCTTCACCGTGAAGGCCCCGGTGACCGGGGATGCCTGGCTGCGCGGTGTCACCATCCGTCCGGGCAACGCGCGCGTGGTGCACCACTGCCTGGTCTTCGTGCGGTATCCCGAGGCCCTGCGGCATCGGGAGCCGCCGCAGGACGAGGGCACGGCGGGATTCTTTGCCGGATTCGTCCCGGGATCGGACCCCGTGATGTTCCCGGCCGGTACCGGCAAATTTCTCCCGCAGGGCGCGGAGTTCGTCTTCCAGATGCATTACACCACCACCGGACGTGAGGAGACGGACCGCACCGAGATGGCCCTGTACCTGGCACCCGAGCCCCCGGCCTCGGAGTTGGTGACCGCGGCTGTGACCACCGGCGACTTCGAAATTCCTCCCGGCGTGCGGACACATCCGGTGCGGGCGGAGATCCGGCTGGAACAGGATACCTGGCTCCATGAGTTCACGCCTCACATGCCCCTGGGGGGCTCACGGGTGGCCTACCCCGCGGTGTATCCCGACGGTCGCGAGGAAATCCTGCTCAGCGTTCCCGCCTATGACTTCAACTGGCAGACCCTCTATCGGCTGAAGACGCCACTCCGCGTCCCCGCCGGCACCCGACTGGTCTGCTCGGGGGCCTTTGACAACTCGGCCTCCAATCCGGCCAATCCCGACCCTGGGGCCACCGTGCGTTTTGGCGAACAAACCCAGGACGAGATGTTCATCGGGTACTTCAACTACGCGCGCGCCATCGAGGGGCGGTAGCCGCGCCGCCCCGCGCCCGATTGGGCGCGGAGAGCGCTGGCTCGACGGGTGGCGCATCGCGAACGCCATC
>JAFLEG010000481.1 GCA_017302195.1 Verrucomicrobiota bacterium | reverse complement strand
GGCTTCGTCCGCCCGAGGGGAGGCTGACATGGTGTCACGCGCCGAACGGACTGCATTCAACGAATGGTGGTGGACGGTCGATCGCTGGTTGCTGTTCAGCTTCATGACGCTGATGTTTCTCGGCATGTTTGTGGCCGCATCGTCCGGGGAGGTGCTCTTCAATCGCGACGAGGCCGACATCCTGGGCCATCGGCCGGTCCGCCCCCAGGCGTTGCTGCGCGCCAAGGTCCGCGTCCTGATGGGCGTTTCCTTGTGGTTGGCGGCAGCCTTGAATCTGGCGGCCTTTGCGGTGGGAGTCTCGGCTCCGGATGGAGGATGGAGGTTTCTGCCGGCGCACGCCGCGTCCCTCCTTCTGGAAACCCTGTTCTGCGTCGGCGGCGTGGTTCTGACCTACCAACTGTGCCTGCGATGGTTCGGACGCCAACGTCTGGAAGGGTTGATGACCGGCGCCCAGGTGCTGGTCGCGATCGCCGCGGTGATCGGAGGCCAGTTGGTCCCACAGCTCATGATCCGTTACGGGCATCAGCTCAACCTGACTGCCGACCGCTGGTGGATCACCCTGCTGCCACCGGCGTGGTTTGCCGGGTTTGACGATGCCCTCGCCGGCCGCGGCGGCCGCTCGTCATGGATTCTCGCCGCCATGGGCGTGGCGCTCACCGGGGTCGTGGTGTGGCTGGCCTTTGAGCGGCTCGCCGGCGACTACGAGACCGGGCTTCAGACGCTGTCCGAGCGCCCTGCCGGAATCCGTCCGCGCATGGGACGCCGCTGGATCCGCCTGTTCACCGAGGCGCCGCCACTTCGGTGGTGGCTGCGCAATCCCGTCTCGAAGGCCGCCTTTCTCCTCACCACCGCCTACCTGATCCGGGATCGGGATGTGAAGCTGCGGGTGTATCCGGCGCTGGCGCCGATGCTGATCCTTCCGGTCATCATCCTGATGCAGCATCGGCCGGGCGAGGGCGACAGCTTCGGACCCTCCTTCATCGGCAGCTATCTCGGGGTGCTCCCGCTGATGGGGGTGGAGCTTTTGGAATTCTCCCAGCAATGGCAGGCAGCCGACGTCTTCCGGGCCGCGCCCATTCCCGGCCCGGCGGCCCTCTGCCACGGTGCGCGCCGCGCCGTGATCTGTCTCTTCACGGCGCCGGCATTTGTGCTCGCCGCCCTGCTCGTCCTGGGAATGACGCAGGACCCGTCACAATTGTTGCTCCTGCTTCCAGGCATCCTCGCCCTGCCGGCTTATGCGATCTTCCCCAACTGGCGCAGCCTGACACCGCCCCTGTCACGTCCAACCGAGGAGGCCAAGGCTGCGGGACGGGCGCTCGGCACCATGGTCGTCATGATCGGAGCACTGCTCATTGCCGGCCTCGCCATGTGGTCCTGGAAGAACGGATGGTTCGTTTGGATGCTGGTCGGCGAAGGATTCGTGGTCCTGGCCGCCTACGCCGCCATGCGGGACTCCCTTTCACGCGCTCACTGGCCGAATTCAGACTGAGCCATGCCCGCCTCGCCCCCCCAGCCCTCATTCCGGTGACACCGCACGCACCCGGAAAAAGCCCGCCGCAGATTCCCCGGCGGACGGGATGGTTAGCTCACGGCCAGTCTGGGGCGGTCCCAAAGGTGTCCACGGACGTCCTTCCAGAGCCTCCGTCCGCTCCACCACATACGCCTGCGCCGGACGCTGCTCCCCGCTGAGCTCATCCACCAGGATGGATGCCGGCCCATCCCATCGAATCCGCCACCCTCCTTCCACCGCCTCCAGGGACCGGATGACGGGTGATGGGTGATAGCCGATGACTCCGCGCAGCGGGTAGTTGAGCTGGCCACTCGGAGTCCAGGGGTTGGGACCCCAGGGAGCGAACTCGAAGTCGCCCGTGGCCCAGCTGGTCCGGAAGCGCACGTATTGCGTACCGTCGTCGTCCACCACGTAACCGTAGGCCAGCATGCCGTGGATGTCCGGATTGACCCCCTCCTGTCCCCAAAGTGTCCGCGAGTACTCCCCGCTGGGCTGAAGAAACAGGAGCACCGGATAACCGGCATCAATCTCCGCCCTGAGGTCCGCAAAACTGAACCCGAGCCCCGGGGAAACGTCCGGATTGAAGTCCGCCAACTGGCAGAAACTCTCCGCCTCGTAGCCGCGGAAGCGGGACCAATCCACCAGGCCGTTGGGGATGTCCGCGCGGGCCGGGATGCCGTCGCTCCCCGGCGCTGCGGTCCGCCGGGCTCCGGACCGATCCCAGAACACGAACGCGTAGGCATCCACATTGCCGCGGCATTCGCCGTTCAGTTCCGTCCACTTGTTCTGGCTCAGTCCGATGAAGTCGCCGACACAATCCGGCGCGTGTTCGGGGCGGCCCCGCGTGACGAACGGATCGGCCGCCACGCTCTCGTAGCCGACGTAGTAGTCATCCTCGTGTCCCGGGAGGTCGTCGGGCCGCCCGTCACGACCGGCCGCCGAGGACCACAGGGAGCGAATCCCCGAGTTGCCGCGGCTGGCCCGGCTGTCCAGCGGGGCCACCCCGCCGCCGGTGGGCCCGGTGTAGAAATTGGGGAAGCCATGACGGTCCCAGTACCCGAACAGGTTGCCGGTGGCGGTGCCGAAACACCCGACATGCCAGGCGTAGTCGGGCACGCCCTCCAGATGGACATTTTCGGCCGCGAAGGCCGTCATCAGGGCCGATCCGCCGGCAAGAGCGGCGACAAGACCCGCGGCCTGCATTCCCCGTGTTCGCGCTGGCATCGTCATCCGCGCCAAACATGCGGGTCTCCGGCCCCCTGTCCAGCGGCGGCCTCGCCACCGGCGCCTCCCGGGTTTTGGGATGGGGGACGCATGCCTCCGGCGGGCGGAACCGGGCGTCGCTGCGAGTGAGGGTGCGGGAGCGATTCAGTCCACGAGGGTCTGGGCGGGACGCCCAGACCCACACGCGGGACGCGTATGCTCCCCATCGGAGAACTGGGAGCCACGCCAACCGGACCCGGGACTCGGGACTTGTCCCGGGCCGTCGGCATTCCCTAGGCTTCCACGTCCGGCCACTCCTCGTTTCGTCGTCCTCCTCGCTTCATGAACTCCACCCCCCGTCTGAAACTGTTCCTGATGATGGTTCTCGAATTCTTCATCTGGGGCGCCTGGCTCCCGTTGATTTTCGGCTACCTGCCGAGCCTGGGGTTCAGCCCGGGACAACAGTCCCTGATCCTCAACGCCTTCCCGGTGGCCTCGATCGTCGGCATGTTCTTCAGCAACGAGTTTGCCGACCGGAAGTTCGCCGCGGAAAAGTTCCTCGCCTTCTCCCACCTGGTGGGAGGACTGGCCATGCTCGGATTGGGCTTCGTGCGCGAGTTCACCCCCTTCTTCCTGCTGATGCTTGTGCACTGCCTGCTCTACGTGCCGACCATCTCCATCACCAATTCCATCGCCTTCGCCAACATGAAGGATCCGCAGAAGGAATTCGGCATCGTGCGCATGGGCGGCACGATCGGATGGATCCTCGCCGCCTGGCCCTTCACCTTCATCCTGGTGGATTGGGCCAAGGTTGAGGCAGCGAATCCCCAGGGCCTGGTGGCCTGGATCGGTGCCGCGCTGGCCAACGGACTGACCGGACCAGCGCTCCAAAGCGCCACGCGGTGGACATTTATCGTGTCGGGCATCGCCTCGCTGATCCTCGCGGCCTTCAGCCTCACGCTGCCCCATACGCCGCCGAAAAAGGGCAGCGGGGAGAACAAGCTGGCCTGGCTGGAATCCATGCGCTTCCTCAAACACCCGTTCATCCTGGTGCTCTGGGTGGTCACCTTCATTGATTCCTTTGTCCACAATTGCTACTTCAACTGGACCGGCACCTTCCTCGGGAGCCCTACGGTCGGAATCCCCGGCAACTGGATCATGCCGGTGATGAGCATTGGTCAGGTGGCGGAGATCCTCACGATGTTCGTCCTCGGTGCGACCCTGAAGGCGCTGGGCTGGCGGACCACCCTCATGGTGGGCATTCTGGGACACACCGCCCGTTTCGCAGTCTACGCCCTGTTCCCGCAACACAAGGAACTGATCATTCTGGTGCAGATCCTCCACGGCATCTGCTACGCCTTCTTCTTCGCCACGGTGTACATCTTCGTGGATGCCTATTTCCCCAAGGACGCACGTTCCAGCGCCCAGGGCCTTTTCAACGTGATGATTCTCGGCGTGGGTGCCCTGGTCGCCAACTCCATCTGCCCGTGGTTGCTTCAGTCGGTGTACACTCAGGGCGGCGTGGTCAACTTCCGGGGGTTGTTCCTGGTACCCTGCCTGATTTCCTTTGGCGCCGTGCTGCTGCTGGCCCTGTTCTTCCATCCGCCCAAGACC
>JAFLEG010000480.1 GCA_017302195.1 Verrucomicrobiota bacterium | reverse complement strand
GAGGGCCGCGGGCGGCACTACGTCGGTGATCTGGATCAGCCAGCAGTCCTGACAGACCACCACCCGCAGCGGATACCGGCGCTCCCCGGAGGCGAGGTCCTCCGGCCGGAGCAGTTGATTCGCCAGCGGCTGTTCGCCGAGGTCCAGCACGGGATGACTCCGCAGGGAGCCACACGAACGGCAGGGCACGGAATTCATGCGGTCCAATACAGGCGCTCGTTCAAGCGGCCGGCTTCCCGATGGGCCCGCAGGGTGTGCAGCCGGACCAGGGCTGACTCGCGAAACTCGGGATCAGAGAAACCCATGCCCTGCAGTCCCGCCCGAAGGCCCTCGACGGCATCGGCCAGTCCAACGCGGGGCTGGTGATCCGGAGCCAGGGCATGGAACCGGGAGAAGGCCACCCGGTAGCTGCGGCGGTCGGGAGGCGCCGCACTGTTGAAGGACACCGTCGTCCCCGGCAGCGCCCCGGCCACTGCGTGGGCCAGATCACGCACCTGGACATTCCAGGCATCGGATCCGGCGTTCACCACCAGAAAATCCGCACCCGGACGCCCCGGCTTGGCCGCCCACTCGATGGCCCGGGCCATGTCGGCGACATGGATGAGCGGACGCCACGGACTGCCGTCGCTGAGCACGGTGATCTTCCCGGTGGAGAGTGCCCCTGCGACGAAGTCATTCAGCACCAGATCCAGGCGCAGCCGCTCGGACCAGCCGCAGGCGGTGGCGAAGCGGAGGCAGGTGACGCGGAAGTCGGCCCCGGCCAGCGAATCCAGATCCTGCTCCAGCAGGACCTTGCTCCGGGCATAGGCCGTCAGCGGATCCAGCGAGGAGCCTTCCGTGCGTGCCCCGTCGGCCGCGGCGCCGTACACGCTGCAGCTTGACGCGAACACGAAGGCCTTGACCCGTGCCCGCCGCGCCGCCGCTGCCAACGCCGCGCCGGCCCGGTGATTGATTTCCAGGGTGACCTCCTCGAATTGCTTGCCCATGGGGTCGTTGGAGATCGCGGCCAGATGGACCACCACGTCCACCCCCTCCAGCAGATCGGCCGGGAACGTCCGCAGGTCGCCAAAATATTGCACGTCGAGCCGCGCCTCCGGGACCGCCGCCGCCCCGGTCAGGCAATGCGCGAAGTATCCTGTGTCATATCCCAGCAGCCGGGCGTCCGGCCATGCCGTCCGGAGCTGACGGACCACCCCGGGTCCCACATAGCCCAGATTCCCTGTGATCAGAATGCGCACGTCCGACCAGCCTGCCGAAACCTCCGCGGGGGGGCAATACGGCTCAAGGCTTCTTCGGCTCAAGGCTTCCAGTCCACCGGCACCGACAGCATGGCGCCAAACCGGTTCTTGTAGAAAAGCTGGCGGTGTTGCACGCCGAACTCGTGGACCAGCTTGGTGATCTTGACGTCAAAGCAGCAGTATTCCGCGATCTCTGCGAGCTTCCCCTGCTTGAACCACTCCAGCGCCTGAAGCCCCTCGCTGGTCTTGTTGAGTCCGAAGGTGGCTTCGGCGATGGCGTCCAGCCCGAGCCGGTGGCCCAGCCGTTCCTTCAGGTCCAGCATGAGGTCGAGATTGGGATTCTGGGTGAGGTCCACCGGCGAGTAACCCTGAAGGACCTCGTAGTCGAAGCGCAGATGATTGAATCCCACCACCAGGTCCGCGCGCTGGAGTTCCCGGAGCAGGTCCGCCACCTGGGGTTCGCCATACACCCGGTAGCCGGCGCGTGCCGTGGAATAGGTGACGCCGATGGACATGCGCATGTCGCGGATCCGATCCCAGCCGCCCACCTCCTCCGCCGACTTCTGGGTTTCCAGATCGAAATACACGATGTTCCGCATCGCCCCGGGTTGCCTCATGCGGGGCCTCCCGGGCAAGGCAGAACTCGGAACCCCCGCCGATTCCCTTCGGGGTGTGGACCCTGCACCGCCGCCTTGCGGCAAGGATTTCCGGGGTTCATGCCATGCCTTGGGTCCCGGCCAGCTCGAAGATCGCCTCAATTTCCACGGCGATGTTTCCCGGCAGGGGCCCCATCCCGACGGCGCTCCGCGCGCCGACGCCGTGCTCCGGACCCCAGAGCGCCGCAAACAGCTCGCTGCAGCCGTTGATGACCTTGGGATGGTCATAGAAATCCGGGGCCGAGTTCACCATGCCGAGCACCTTCACCACCCGGTGCACCCGGTCCAGGGAGCCCAGGCGTTCACGCAGGGTGGCCACGATGGCAAGTCCCACCTGACGGGCCGCCGCATGTCCGGCGTCCAGCGGGAGATCGCGCCCCACCACTCCGGTGATCAGTGTGCCATCGGCGCGCAGCGGGCCGTGTCCGGACACATAGGCCATGCCGCCGGCCACCACCAGCGGCCGGTACACCGCCACCGGTTTCGGGGCGGCGGGAAGGACGACGTTCAGCGCGGTCAGGCGGGATTCAGGAGTATCGGACATCGCGACCGATGTACCGGACCCCGGCACCGCCGCCAAGCCGGTTCCAGTCCCCGGCTCACACGGCTCACACATCGCACACCATCGCCGCGTGGCGGAGGGCCAGGGCGCGGTCGGTCCAAGTGGGCAGGAACTCCTGAGCCACATAGCCGTCATAGCCGATCTCCAGGAGTGCGCGCATCACCGCCGGGTAGTTGATCTCCTGGGTGTCATCGAGTTCGCCGCGACCGGGGACCCCCGCGGTATGGATGTGGGCGATGTACTCACGGTGCTGGCGGAGGCGCCGGATGACATCCCCGTCCATGATGGCGACGTGGTAGATGTCGAAGAGCAGCTTGAAGTTCGGGGATCCCATCTGCCGGACCAGATCCACGCAAAAATCCACGTGGTCCCCCAGGTATCCGGGATGCCCTTTCATGGGGTGCGTGCTGTCCCGGCTGTTCAGGTGCTCCAGGCACAGCGTCACCCGCGCCTGTTCGGCACGCCGCATCACCTGCTTCCAGGCCTCCAGGCAATTCCGCGCCCCCTCCTCGTCCGCAATGCCGGGCACCCGCATGCCGGTGAAGGTGATGACCCGCGTGCATCCCACTGACACCGCCAGATCAATGCCCTCGTTCAAGGCGTTCACCACCGTCGCGTGATGGGTGCGGTCGCAGGGCCCCTGGGCAAATCCATGGCTGCCCACCAGGGAGATTTCCAGCCCCAGTTCCCGGATCATCGGGTAGTGTTCCTTGCCAACGCCCTCCATCGCCACCAAGCCGATCTCCTTGCAGAGACGGGCCAGGTCGGGCGTCGGCATCGGGTTGTAGGTCCACCCCATGATGGACTGCCGGATGCGCCGGTTCCGGATGCGGAATTCCGGATCCGCCGCAGTCCTGGGCGTCTGGGCCTGTGATGCAGCCATCATCAGGGTTCCGGCCCCCGCGACGGCGCCGGATTGCAGTGCCCGGCGTCGCGACACCGTCCGCGGCGCACCCACGCCTTCGGATCCGGTTCCAGCCGTCCCATGGCGCTCCTCGTGGTTCATGCCCCAGGGTGCGATGGCGATCAGCGCTTCCCCTTGCGCCCCGTCTTCCGGGCCGCCGGCGCCTTCAGCGCCTTGAACTCGCGGGTGAGGTTGGTCAGCGAGGCCTCGACGCCCATGCGCTCCAGGGAGCTCGCCCCCACAAAGCCCACCGCGTCGGTATGCTGCAGCACCCGCTCGGCATCCGCCGGCGTGTTGATCGGGCCGCCGTGGCACAGGAAGAAGATGTCCTTCCGCACACGCGAGGCGGCGTCCACGATCTCCTGGGTGCGCTTCAGGGTGAAGTCCCAGCCCACCACCGCCTTGGTC
Organism: Verrucomicrobiota bacterium; assembly: GCA_017302195.1. Taxonomy (GTDB): domain Bacteria; phylum Verrucomicrobiota; class Verrucomicrobiia; order Limisphaerales; family UBA9464; genus UBA9464. The sequence continues at coordinate 583 of JAFLEG010000480.1, read as the reverse complement.
ACGCCGATGCTCCCGCCGACGGTGGTACCCACGTGGGCGATGATGGCGTCGGCCCCTGCCTTGGCCATGGCCACGGCCTCTTCCGGCGAGCCGACATAGACGATCGAAAACAGGTCCATCCGCCGGGCCAGCGCGACCATTTCGTACTCCTTCTGCACGCTCATGCCCGTCTCCTCCAGCACCCCGCGGAAGTGGCCGTCCACGATGGTATGGGTGGGGAAGTTGTTGACGCCGCTGAAGCCCATCTCCTTGACCTTGCCCAGCCAGTGCCACATGCGCCGGCGTGGATCGGTGGCGTGCACGCCGCAGATCACCGGCACCTCCTCCACGACCGGGAGCACCTCGTACTCGCCGATCTCCATGGCGATGGCGTTGGCGTCGCCATAGGCCATCATGCCGCAGGTGGAGCCGTGGCCCATCATGCGGAAGCGCCCGGAGTTGTAGATGATGATCAGGTCGGCCCCGCCCTTCTCAATGAACTTGGCGCTGATGCCCGTGCCGGCCCCGGCGGCGATGATGGCATCGCCGCGCTTGAGGGTCGCCATGAGGCGGTCGCGAACTTCCTTGCGGGTGTAGGGGTTTC
>JAFLEG010000479.1 GCA_017302195.1 Verrucomicrobiota bacterium | reverse complement strand
TCGCAAAATCGCCCATGACGAGAAGACGAGATAACCGCACGATCGCCAATGTTTATGCACATTTGCTACAGGTTTGCGAAATCTAGAGAAATTGAAATTCCGGGTTCGACCCCCGCCCCGTGCACCATTTCCTTATCCCTGCCAGTCCGTTGTTTCAACTCCGTCTCTGGCATGGAGGCCGACTCACCCAGGACGGATTCCCGGATCACAGGGGATCGGCTTTTGTCCGTCCGCAGTGGCGGGTTACGGCTTCAGGGCGTCTTCCATGCGCTTCAAGTCCTTCAGCGCCTGCTGAACGTCCGCATTGACGCTCCGGTAGCGCCAGGGGGGCATTGGATATGGTTTCCCGGACCGCCGCAACGCCGCCGGCGGTGATGTCGTTGGCGAGGGTCTTTTGGAGGTCGCCCAGGTCGGACAGGAACGGCTCAGGACGCCGGGGCGGTCTCAATCACCGCCGCGACCTTTCCCATGTCGAGCATCTGGGCGGCGGTGGTGGTGGCGAAGAGGTGCATGAGACGGGCGATGACACCCGTCCATCCGGTCTGATGACTGGCACCCAGGCCAGCACCGGTGTCGCCGTGGAAGTACTCGTAGAACTGGACGAGATCCTGCCAATGGGGATCGGTCTGAAAGAGGGCCTCGCTGCCGTTCACCGGCCGTCGTCCGCCGGCATCCTTGAGGAAGAGCGCCGACAGGCGACCCGTCAGATGCTCCGCCACCTCGTAAAGGTTCATCAGACGGCCGGATCCCGTCGGGCACTCGATCCGAAAGCCATCGCCGTAAAACATGTAGTACTGCAGCAGGGCCCGGATGATGAGCGAATTGACGGGCATCCAGATGGGGCCACGCCAGTTGGAGTTGCCGCCGAACATGCCGGAGTCGGATTCCCCGGGGAGATAGCTCACCCGGTGTTCCTGTCCGCCGGCCTGAACCACATAGGGATGCTGCTCATGATACTTGGACAGCGAGCGGATGCCGTGGGGGCTGAGGAACTCGCCCTCGTCAAGCATCCGGGCGAGCACGCGGCGCAGCTTGCCCTCGTCGAGAATGGCGCCCAACCGGCGTCCGTGGGCGCCCGTCCGTGCCGGATCGTGGATGAAGGACACGAGCTCCGGCCGGGCCTCCATGAAGGCCTGCAGCCGCTCCATGATCTCCGGATAGCGCCGAGCGAACGCGCCCTCGAAGACGGAGACCGCGCAGAGCGGGAGCAGCCCCACCATCGAGCGCACCTTGAGACGCTGCGCCTGACCTCCCGGCAGTTGGAGAACATCGTAGAAGAAGCCGTCCTCCTCGTCCCACATGCCGGTCCGTCCGCCGGCATTGAGGGTGGCGGAGGCGATGGCGACGAAGTGATGGACAAACTTCATCGCCATGTCGGCGTAGGTGGGCTTGTGCAGCGCCAGTTCGGCCGCCATCTCCAGCATGTTCAGGCTGTAGAGGGCCATCCAGGCGGTGCCGTCCGCCTGTTCCAGGTACCCCCCCGTGGGCAGCGGGGCGCTGCGATCAAACACGCCGATGTTGTCCAGACCGAGAAAACCGCCCTCGAAGGTGTTGTTGCCGGACCGGTCCTTGCGGTTGATCCACCAGGTGAAATTCAGAAGCAGTTTCTGGAAGGCACGCTCCAGCCACTCCGTGTCGCCCCGGCCCCGGACGACGGACTCCAGCCGGTAGGTGAACAGGGTCGCCGCCGGATGCACCGGCGGATTCACATCGCCGAAATTCCACTCGTAGGCGGGGATCTGGCCGTTCGGGTGGAGATAGTTGTCCCGGAGCATGAGGTCGAGCTGCTCCTTGCCAAACTCCGGATCCACCAGCGTGAGCGCCATCACGTGGAAGGCGAGGTCCCAGGCGGCGTACCACGGGTACTCCCACTTGTCCGGCATCGAGAGGATGTCGGCGTTGTACATGTGGTGCCAGTGGGCGTTCCGGGGCGCCGGCTTGTCGCCGCTCCGGAAGGGGTCGCATCCGCGCTCCTCCAGCCAACGGTTGACATCAAAGAAGTAGAACTGCTTGGACCACAGCATGCCTGCCAGGGCCTGGCGCATGACGCGGGCGGCATCGGGGTCGAGGGCGGACGGGATGATGCCGGCGTAGAAGGCATCGGACTCCGCACGACGAGCCGCCATCACCCCGTCGAAGTGGCTGCCGAACGCGCCCTGGCCCTTGCCGTAGGCGCGGTCCAGGTCGGAGGGCGCCACCGGACTCAGCCGGAGGCGCACGGTGTGGCATCCGCCCGCAGGCACGGTCAGGTGCCAGTGGGCGCCGGCCTTGGTGCCGGTCTGCGCCGGATTGACCGCGTCCGTCCGTCCGTGGATCAGGAACTCATGAAACGCGTCCTTCACGTGGGGCGTCCGGTTCTCGCCGCCAAAGAGTCGGTGGTGATTGGACTCGTTCTCGGTAAAGAGCAGTTGCCCGGCGCCCTGGCAGTAGAGATGGCGTGTCCCGAGGTCGGACTCCGTCGCGCGGATCACCGTCACCGGGCCGGCGGCGGGGAGCGCCTCGGCGACCGGACGCGGATTGTCGCGTCCCCAGGACCAGCGGTTGCGGAACCAGAGTGTGGGCAGCAGGTGGATCCCGGCGGGCTCCGGTCCGCGATTGTGGACCTGGATTTCAACCAGGATGTCCTCGGGCGTCTCCTTGGCATACTCGACAAACACGTCGAAGTAGCGGCTGCCGTCGAAGACACCGGTTTGTAGCAGCTCGTACTCGGGCTCGTGCCGTCCGCGCCGCGCATTTTCGGCCACCAGGGCGTCGTAGGGAAAGGCCGCCTGGGGATATTTGTAGAGGTACTTCAGGTAGGAATGGGTGGGCGTGCTGTCGAGGTAGAAGTAGTACTCCTTGACGTCCTCGCCGTGATTGCCCTCGCGGTTGGTGAGCCCGAAGAGCCGCTCCTTGAGGATGGGATCCCTGCCATTCCAAAGCGCCAGGGCGAAGCAGAGGCGCTGCCGGGCGTCGGAGATGCCGGCCAGGCCATCCTCGCCCCAGTGGTAGGCGCGGGAACGGGCCTGATCGTGCGAGAAATAGTCCCAGGCGTTGCCGTCGTCGCTGTAGTCCTCCCGGACGGTGCCCCACTGGCGCTCGCTCAGATAAGGGCCCCAGAACCTCCAGGGCGCGGCGCCGCTCTGCGCCGCCTCAAGTCGCTGCTGTTCCGCATTCATGAATCGGGATGGGAAGGATGGCTCCGGAAATCAGGACCGCCCGGGAGACATTGTGGGTTGGAATCGCGGAAGGGAGCTTCGGCCAAAGTCCGCCCGAGGCGCAATGGAAACACCCCGGACAGCCCCGGTGGGCGCGCATCTCACATTCCTGGCAGGGGCAACCCTCTGGCGAGCTGTGAGCCCGTGAAGTCACCACCACCTCCACCGCGCCTGAACGGACGGCTCGGCCTGGCCGTGCCGACCGGTCTCCCCGCGGCATTGATCGTCCCGCGGGGCCCGCGGGGCCCGCGGTGTCCGCACAGCCCCATCCCCCAATTCCCCGACAACCCTGCAACGCACCCCGCCGAGGGCCGGGTTGACAGTGGGGGGTGCCCTCCGGAGAGTCTGACCTCTTTATGGCCGAGCCGAAAGTCAACGAGCTGATGGAGAAGATCGTCAGCCTGTGCAAGCGCCGCGGATTCGTCTTCCAGTCCTCGGAGATCTACGGGGGCATCAACGGATTCTGGGACTACGGTCCGCTTGGCGCCGAGCTGAAGCGTCAGGTGAAGGAGCTCTGGTGGAACGCCATGACGCGGGTGCGGGACGACGTGGTCGGCCTGGAGGCGACGATCATCATGTCGCCGCAGATCTGGAGGGCGTCCGGCCACGTGGACACCTTCAGCGACCCGATGTGCGACTGCCTGCTCACCCGGAAGCGGTTCCGCGCCGACCAGATCGAACCGCAGACCGGGACCGTGTACCACTACTCGGGAGCGCGGAGGAATGGGTCCAGCGACGAACTCGCCGAGCCGTTCGCGGTCCTGCTGCCCGCGGGCAAGCCGCCGGAAAGCGCGCGCAAGCTGGCCTACGAGTTCTACGGGACGCGCGGATGGCACTCCGTCGAGCTGCTGGGCGAGCGCACCGAGCGGGTGGAGAACACGACGCGGTTCAATCCGGACAACGGCGCGCTGCTCACCGAGCCGCGGCCGTTCAACCTGATGCTCCAGACCTACGTGGGGCCGATCCAGTCCGAGGAAAACATCGCCTACCTGCGTCCGGAGACCGCCCAGGCGATCTTTGCCCAGTTCAAGAACGTGCTGGAGACGTCCCGCCAGAAGGTGCCCTTCGGCATCGCGCAGATCGGCAAGGCGTTTCGCAATGAGGTGACGCCGCGCAACTTCACCTTCCGCTCCCGCGAGTTCGAGCAGATGGAGCT
>JAFLEG010000048.1 GCA_017302195.1 Verrucomicrobiota bacterium | reverse complement strand
GACGACGCCACCCAGATGCGCGACGTGGAGTCGCTGATCAGCAGCGGCGTGCAGGTGATGGTCATCGTGCCCCACAACGGCGAGGCCATGGCGAAGGGCGTCCGCGCCTCCAAGGCTGCCGGCATCCCGGTCATCTCCTACGACCGCCTCATCCGCGACAGCGACGTGGACCTCTACATCAGCTTCGACAATGTGCGCGTCGGCGAACTCCAGGCGCAGTACCTCGTGGACCAGTTGCAGGGCCGGAAGGCCAAGATTGTCCGGATCTACGGGTCGAAGACCGACAACAACGCCGTGCTGTTCAAGGAGGGACAGGACCGCGTGCTGCTGCCCCGGATCGCCAGCGGGGACATCGAGGTGGTGTTCGAGGACTGGGCGGCGGATTGGAAGCCCGAGAACGCGAAGAAGATCGCCAACGCCGCGATCACCGCGAAGGGCAAGGGCATTGACGCCATCCTGGCCTCCAATGACGGCACCGCCGGCGGCGCCATCCAGGCGCTGACCGAGGAGGGCCTGGCCGGGAAGATCCTGGTCACCGGGCAGGACGCCGAACTGGCGGCGGTTCAGCGCATCGGACGCGGCGCCCAGGCCATGACCATCTACAAGCCCGTCAGCCGCCTGGCCGCCCGGGCCGCGGAGACTGCGGTGGCGATGGCCCGGCGTCAGGTGATCATCGCCAACGGCTCGGTGAACAACGGCTTCAAGGACGTGCCCGCCATCCTGGAGGAGGTCGTGGTGGTGACGCGCAGCAACATCCTCGACACCGTGGTCAAGGACGGCTTCCACAAGGCCGAGGACCTCAAGTAACCCGCCCCATGGCGCTGCTCGAGGCCCGTCAGTTGACCAAGCGCTTCCCCGGGGTGGTGGCCCTGGACGGCGTGAGCTTCGACCTCCAGCCCGGCGAGGTGCACGCCCTGTGCGGCGAAAACGGTGCGGGCAAATCCACCCTCATCAAGACGCTCTCGGGCATCCATCCAGCCGGAACCTACGAGGGGGAAATCCGCGTGGATGACCGGGTCGCCCGGTTTGAGTCCCTCCAGGACGCCGAGACGGCCGGCATCGCGGTCATCTACCAGGAACTGGCGCTGGTGGACGAGATGTCGGTGGCCGAGAATATCTTCCTCGGACATGAGCCGCGCCGGGGACCGTGGGTGGACTGGAACACCGCCCATGCCGAGGCCGCGCGTCTGCTGGAGCGCTTCAAGATTCAACTGGATCCCGAGACACCGGTGCGCGCGCTCGGCGTGGGGCAGAAGCAACTGGTGGAGATCGTCAAGGCGCTGGGCAAGCAGTCGCGCATCCTGATCCTCGACGAGCCGACCGCCGCGCTCGCCGAGGCCGAGGTCGAGATCCTGCTGCGCATTCTGCGGGACCTGCGCACCCAGGGCGTGGGCTGCATCTACATCTCCCACAAGCTCGGCGAGGTAATGTCCATCGCCGACCGCATCACCGTGCTGCGCGACGGCGCGAGCATTGTCACCACCGCCGCCCGGGAGACCGACATCCCGGGAGTCATCCGGCACATGGTGGGCCGGGAGATCAAGGACCTCTTTCCTCGCGACCGGTCGGCGCCGGTCGGCGAGGCGTTGCTGTCCGTGAAGGACCTCACCGTCGCCCCGTCGCCCGGGGCGCCGCCGCGGCTGCGGGAGATCTCCTTCGAGGTGCGGGCCGGACAGGTCCTGGGCATCGGCGGGCTGATGGGGGCGGGACGATCCGAGACGCTGCTGCATCTCTTCGGCGCCTGGGGAACCCGCGTCTCGGGAGAGGTCCGGCTGAACGGGCAGCCGTATCCGGACCCATCGCCCGGGCACTCCATCCGGCACGGACTGGTGATGGTGACCGATGACCGCAAACGCTACGGCCTGCATCTGGACCAGCCCATCGGATACAACCTCTCCCTGTCCTCGCTGGACCGCGTCACGCGGCGCGGATTGGTCAACGAGGCTGCGGAGTCCCAGCTCGACCGCGAGTTCTTCGATGCCCTGCGGGTGAAGGCGCCCGGCCTGGAAACGCCGGTAGGCGGGCTCTCCGGCGGCAACCAGCAGAAGGTGGTCATCGGCAAGGCGCTCATGACCGGACCCCGGGTGGTGTTTCTCGACGAACCCACGCGGGGCATTGATGTGGGCGCCAAGCTCGAGGTGTACCAGCTCATCAACCGTCTCACCGCCGAGGGCCGCGCGGTGGTGCTGGTCTCCAGCGAACTGCCCGAACTGATGGGCATGAGCGACCGCATCGTGATGCTCCATGAGGGTGCCGTGGGCGGCACCTTTCAGCCGGAGGACTTCCAGCAGGAAACCCTGATGGCCGCGGCCATGGGACGCCGCGCCGCCGACGCCTGAGATCCCTCGTTGCACTCGTTGTGGTTCAACCATTCCCCGACCCCGCATGAACGCCGCAGCCACCGCCCCGGAAGCCACCGACTCCACGCCGCCCGCCGCGCCGCGGATCCCGGGGGCCGCCCTGCGGGAACTGGCCATGCCCCTGATGCTGGCCGCGATCTGGATCCTGTTCGCGGTCCTCTCGCCCCAGTTCCTGAGCGCGCGCAATCTCTCGATGCTCCTGATTGAGCTGTCCTTCACCGCCGCGCTGGCGGTGGGCGTGCTGCTGGTGCTGCTGCCGGGGCATACCGACCTCTCCGTGGGTGCAGGTGCGGGGCTGACCGGGGGCATCGCCAGCGTGCTGGTGTTCCGCTACGGATGGCCGGCGCCGGCGGCCCTGCTGCTCAGCCTGGCCGTGGGCCTCGTCCTGTACTGGGGCATGGGGTGGTTCATCGTGCGCAACCGCATCCAGGCCTTCATCGTCACCCTCGGCGCGATGCTGGCATTTCGCGGCGCCTTCTGGCTGGTGATTGGCAGCGTGACCACCCCGGTGGCCCGCGGCGGGGAGACCAATCTGTATTCCCTGCTGACCACCTACTATCTGCCGCCGGCCGCCGGACTGCTCCTCGCCGCCGGCGTGGTGGCCGTGCTGGGATGGCTCACCTGGCGGACCCGCCAACGCCGGCTCGCCGCGGACGCCGCCGCCGAGTCCGCGGAGGGCACCTTCCTCAGGATCTTCATCGCCGCCCAGGGCGTGCTGCTGACGGTGCTGGTGTGCAACCAATACCGCGGCGTGCCGCTCGCCTTCCTCATGCTGTGCGCGGTCGCGCTCGCCGTGCATGTGATGACACGTCACATGCCCTTCGGCCGCTACCTCTACGCGATCGGGGGCAATGAGGAAGCCGCGGTGGTTTCCGGCATCCCCACGCAGCGGGTGGTCACCACCGCCTTCCTGATCCTGGGCGGCATCGTGGCGGTCACCGGCTTCATGGCCACGGCCTATGCCGGCGCCTCCACCACCACGGTGGGCGACCTGATGGAACTGGATGCCATCGCCGCCTGTGTCATCGGAGGCACCAGCCTGAAGGGGGGCCGCGGCACGGTGCTCGGCGCCCTGTTCGGGGCGCTGATCATGGCCAGCCTGCTCAACGGGATGACCCTGCTCAGCGTGCTGCCCGAGACCAAGTTCATCGTCCGCGGGCTGGTGCTGGTCTTCGCGGTCTGGATGGATGTGAAGCTTCGGCGGCGCTGAACTCTGCGGTCAGACTCCCCGTTCCCGGTTCAACCACCGTGCTCCAGCAACTCACCAACCTGTTCCCCGTCTGGGTCCTGCTCGGCGGCGTGCTCGCGCTCTTCCAACCCGCGGCCTTCACCTGGTTCACGCCCTACATCGTCCCCGGGCTCGCGCTCATCATGCTGGGCATGGGGCTGACCCTGACCCCGCAGGACTTCCGCAACGTGACCCGGATGCCGAAGGCGGTGACGCTCGGGTTCCTTGCCCAATACACCATCATGCCGTTGCTCGGTTGGGCCGTCGCCCACCTGATGCGTCTGCCCACGCCCTTCGCCGTCGGCTTGATCCTGGTCGCCTGCTGCCCGGGCGGCACCGCGTCCAACATCGTCACCTACCTCGCCCGGGCCAACGTCGCCCTGTCGGTAGTGATGACCCTGTGCTCCACCTTGGGCGCCATCCTGCTGACGCCGCTGCTGACCCGCTGGCTGGCGGGCGCGCTGGTGCCCGTGGACGCCTGGAAGCTGTTCCTCGACACCGTGAAGGTGGTGCTGCTGCCCGTGGTGGCCGGTCTCGCTCTGAACCGCGCCGCGCCGCGACTGGTGCAGCGAATCCTCCCGATCGGTCCCCTGCTCTCGGTGCTGGTCGTGGCCCTGATCTGCGCCAGCATCATCGGTCAGTCGGCCGCCGCCATCCGGCAGTCGGGCCTCCAGTTGCTGGGCGCCGTGTTCCTGCTCCACGCCGGCGGCTTTGCCCTCGGATCCCTCGCGGCACGCGCTTTTGGCTACGACACCGCGACCTGCCGCACGGTGTCCATCGAGGTGGGCATGCAGAACTCAGGCCTTGGCGTGGTCCTGGCGAAGAGCAACTTCACCGACCCCCTGACCGCGGTGCCCTGCGCCATCTCCAGCGTGTTCCACTCCGTCATTGGCAGCCTGCTCGCCGGACTCTGGCGGCTCAGGCCGTAGCACGGTCTGCGCGGACTTCCCACATGGCACCGTGGCCACGTCGACCCCTCCGAATCCAGAGCATCTCGCAGGAGACTCGGTGTCGCAGGCTATTGGAGGTGGCCCAATTCGGGGGCATCCGTCGAGGCTTCGATCACAACGATCGTTTCGCGGACGCACCGGGCCTTCCGGAGCATGAGATCCCGGGGAAAGTCCTTCTCCTCGTACTCAAAGTAATCCGCGATCCGGATCAGGTCGGGAACCACCGACTTGGCGTGGGTTCCGTAGCTGGCGAGGATCTCCATCAGCTCCGGGGTTCGATGCTCGCTGGCCCAGGGATGGGTTCTCAGGACGGGCGCGGGCGGCTGGGCTTTCAAACCCAAAACCAGGCTACAGAACAAGCCGGCAGCCACGACCGCCGTTCGCAGTGCCTAGTGAAACGGAAGTTCAACACGGTGGGTACAATGGAGGGAAGTCTTCATGGTTCACGCCGTGGAAGGTCACCTGTATGCCGAGACCGATTTGGGGATGACACCGATCCGCTGGTAGTCGAAGCCGCTGGCCAGAGGATGGTAGTCTCCCACGAGTTCGACGCTTCGGGCGGGGTGGATGGCCGCTTCCATGCCCATGCCCCAGTAGGCGGCGTTGAGGATGAGGCGGCGCAAACCGGCGCTCTTCAAGTCGGAGGCGCTTCCCATGGTGCAGTGGAAGATTCGGGCGGCCTTGCCGCCACTGGTCTGCCAGTGTTTCACCCAAGCCACCGGCAGCGGTTCAAGCTTCTCATTCGGCGGGTCCTCGGGACGGCGGCCCATGAGCGGCTGTCCCCAGACGAGCGCGGTGCAACCTGCCGGCAGACTCGCCCCCTCTGCGTAAGTTCGATAGACGTCCGAGTCACCCCAGATGTCGGTGACGCCGGTGAGGACGGGATGGCTCATTTGCTCCCCGACGAGGATGCCGCGAGTGGAATCGGCCAGCCATTGTCCGTGGTGATTCAGAAAGGCGCCGCCCAGAACCTCCTCACCCCAGCGTACCTGCTGGCCGTTGATCCGGTAAGGCAACGGGTCGCGAAAGCCATGATTGGCCGTGCGGAGCGCGATGAAAGGTTTGCCGGAGTCCACATACTTCACGATGTGCTCCATCTCGAACCGCGGCAGCGTGAGCAGCCGGGTGAAGAAGACGACGAGGTCGGCGGACCCGAGGTGTTCCAGGCCGGGGATGTGGTGCGGTCTGAATTCGGCCTCCTTCCCCTTCTCGGGATACACCGGCAGGGTCGGGTCCACCTCGCCGCGCTCGTTCACGCCGAAGAGCACGGTGCAGTCGAACCCGTGATGCACGCTGAGAATCTTTGCCATCATGGGCATCGCCTGCTCGCTGCGATACTCCTGGTCGGCGGCGATCAGGAGGATGTGTTTGCCCTTCCCCGGGCCGTCGCCGCCGGGATAGGTCAGCCACTGCGGATTCTCCGGCAGGGGATGCGACAGGGCGGGGTGACCGACGGCGAGCAAGGCACTGAACAGGATCGCCCTCATTCTGGGATTCCGTTCAGCGTGTAGTAGGCGCGGTCGTGCAACAGAAGCTCGCCGTCCTGGGATTTGAAATCGGGCAGGTGGAAGTCGTGCACGTGCCCCTGCACGAGGCCCTTCACCCGCAGGCGGACGCTGCTTCGGTCCGCCGCGACCTCGGCGGCGGCAACCGTGGGGTGAGTGTGGTCCACTTCGGGGCTGCCATAACCCTCCTGGTAAATGTGGGTGTAGGTCTGGAGCACATAGCTCTCCGGGCGGGCGGCGAGCGCGGCCTCCACGGGGCGGGTGAAGCGCAGGACGAAGCCGTCCGACTGGGCCCGGATGTCGAGGATCTCGAACGGCGTTCTGCCGGTCCAGTCCAGGCGCTGGAGCAGGTTGTCCTTCATGCCGCGCACCGGCCAGCCGCGGTTCGTGCCGCCGGCGATCAGCCTTCCTTCGGGCGTGAAGTGCACCGCCAGGATCCCGGTGCCCAACCCTTCACGGAAGGGGTAACAGGCGCCCTGCCACACGCCGTTGATCCGCTCCGTCGTCACGCGCATCACCACGCTCAACGAGTAGTCGCCCACGAAGATCTGGTTGTCGAACGGACCGAACTTCCCGCCGGCGCGGCAGACCTCGAACCCGGAAATCGAGCGACCCATCTTCTTGTAGGGGAACACCACGGCGTAGGGAACCAGTTCCTTCACACGCCGACGCTCCGTCTCCAGGCGCGACGGGGAATCCGGCATCATCGGCGTCGCGCCCATGTTCGTGGCAAACGGATACCAGTTGAAGCTGATGGGATGCCCCATGAAGCCGCCGGGCCGGAGGTGCTTGAGCGAACACGAGCCGTTCCAGGGTCCCTGACTCTCCACGTAGAACATCTCACCCTGCTCGTTGGGGCCCACGCCGAGCGGACTGCGGAGGCCGCTGCACAACGGGAGGGTCTTTCCGTCCGGCGTGATCTGGAGCGCCCAACCCCGGAAGAGTTCCTTCGAGTGGTAGGACTCGGACAGCCCCAGCGCGACGTACAGGTTTCCCGCCGTGTCGAATTTCGATCCGAAGGCAAACTCGTGATAGTGACCGAAGCCCCAGGCATCGCTGACCGTATCGTACCGGTCCGCGCGACCGTCCCCGTCGGTGTCGGTGATGCGCGTCACCTCGGTCGCTTGTGTGGCGTAGAACGCGCCGTCGCGCCAGGCCAGCCCGAACACTTCATCGAACCCGCTGGCAAACGTGCTCACCTTGGGGTTCGGGTGTTCATCGCCGACGCCGCTGAACAGCAGGATCTCCCCGCGGCGGGTCCCGACCGCGAGCCGTCCATCCGGCAAGGAAACGAAACTGCCGGACTCCAGGTACACGCCTTCCGGCATCGGAACATGGACCAGGCGGTAGTACGCCGCCTCCCGCTCCGCCGTGCCCCAGGAATCGCCAAAATCCTCCGAGGCGGTGACGACGAGCGGGAGCAGGCAGAGGCAGGTGAACGGAAGACGACTCATGGCTTTGCGTTGAAGTGGTAATCCAGTTTCAACTCCCGGCCCGTTACCAGCAGGAGAAGTTCTTTGGCGTCTCCCGCGCCTCTCACCGTGCCCGGCTCCGAAAGGCGCACCACCAGACTCCTGCCCACGGCGAACTCGTTCGCCCCACGCGGCTCGATGGAGTCGGCGGCGGCAACGCGGAAGTGCAGCCCGGCTGGCGGGGCACCGGGAAACTTCAGGGTGCGTTCGAGGCGACGGGGCCCGGCGGCGGTTCGTTCGATGAAGAAGTCTTCCACGGCAAACCCGTCCACGACATAGAGGAACGCGGGGCGCCGCCGATCGTCGAGCGTGTAGCCCTTGAACGAACTCGGCCGCGGCCGGGGCGTTGGATCAGGAACCGGCCAGGCCATTTCCGGCTGCGCGAGGACGGCGAAGGCAGGCCCGGGAGGGAACAGGGCGGCGTCTTGTCCGAGGGGACGCGCCTGCCCGGCGCCCTGGCCGCGCCAGATTCCGGAAGCTTCAACGAACCCCCCGGTCCAAATGGACGCGAGCCGCATCTGCTCCGCATCAAATGAGAGGTTGATGCCGCCCGGGTAGCCGACTCCGATGCCGCGCTTGCCGATGCCCGGAAACGCGCGGCGGATGATGACGGCCTCGTCCCGCACCGTGACGACGAGCGGCTCCAGCGCCAACCCGGCCGGTTCGGCCGCGTCTGGCCCTTGCGCGAGGTATTGCCAGAGCGCATCGCGCTGCTGGCCGGAGTCACCGACGAGCACCTGGGTCAGCGGGGATTTTCCATCCGGCCAGAACCCGGGCATGATCGTGAGCGGCGAGAACCGCTCCGGTTGCTCAAGGTAACGATGAAACCAGTTCTCCTCCAACCGCTCCGTCATCGTCATCAGGTCCAAGGCCTGGATCGCCCCGGCGCTCCTCTCGCGGAAGGTGTGGCAGGCGATGCAGTTGAATCCCCGGTGGCCCACGAGTTCACGGCCGGCCTGGTGCGGCCGGCTGCTCTCGCCGACGCGTGTAAGGACCGCCGGCGTCGGTGTATCGAGGGCTTTCAAGATGGCCACGAGCGGCCGGGCGTTCGCGGAGCCGAACTTCGGCATCCGGGTGTGCAGATACGGGCGGGCGGACGCGCCGTTCGCGATGACCTCGTGCAGCCACCGCGCCTTGAGCTTGGCCCCCACGCCGGTGAGCGTTGGCGGGAGGCGGCCCTGGTCACCCAGATTATTGTCCCTGCCGGTGAAGTACTCGCTGCGATCGGACGCGACCCCGCCGGCTCCATTGCGTTGATGGCAGGCCACGCAATTCAACCGCGTGAGCGCGAGCTGCGCCTCCTCGGCGGCCGTCCAGGGGGCTGCGTCCCCGGACAACACCGCCCCCAACGAGGCGCGTTGATTCTCCGTGAGCGGATACTGCGGCCATGCGCCGCGCCTGCCCGACAGGCAGCCCTCCCCTGCGCGCAGCGTGCTCCAGGCCGGGAGCCCTGGCGGAGCGAGCTGGTCGCCCGTGCGGTGGCAGGCATGGCAACGATGCTCGGCAAACAGCGCCCTGCCCCGCACCGCCAGCACGGGATCCGGCGGAAAGGCGGTCGGTGGCGCCGCCTGGTCGCGGAGCAGGTAGCTGGCGAGGTCCGTCGCCTCCGCCCGTTCAAGCTGACAATCCGGCATCCGACCACCGGGCCAGATGTCGAGCGGCCGTTCGAGAAACGCCGCGAGACTCGCCACGGTGTATTTCTCCGCCAGCGGTCCCAGCGGAACCGAGTCGGAGAGGGTCTTCTCCGGCGAATGGCAGGCCACGCATCCGACCGAATGATACAACGTCCTGCCGCGCTCCACCGCATCCGGTTGGGGCCGCCCGGATGCCCCGGGCTGACCCAGCGTTGCGAGGTAATGCGCGAGGGCGTTTGCGACGTCCTCACGCTGCGCCTCCGGCAAGTGCGCCAGCACATCCGGCATCGTCGTACCCGGCTTCACGCCGGACGGTGAGGCCAGGAACCGTCGCAGGTGTGCTCCGTTTGCCCGTGCACCGACCTCCGACAGGTCCGGTCCTGGTTTGGCGAGAAACGCCTTCTGTCCGCCGGCGTGACAGGACGTGCAGCCCAGTTCGCTCACGAGCACGGCGCCCGCGAACGGCCCCAGGTCCTCGCGCTCCAGCCCGGCGATGAACGGCGCCTGGGCATGCACCAATCCGGCGAGGGCCGCCGCGCACAGCGTTCGCAGAGCAGCCTTCATGGAGCCTCCGTTCCAGGCTCGGGGCCCTTTCCGCTGGGACTGATGGGCAGATGCTGATGCAGGTGGCGGGTCAGCGTGGCGTAGAAGTGCCGGAGGGTGTTGGTCCCTTCCGAGAGGCTGTGCGAGCGGTTCGGATACGGCAGGACGGTGAACGTCTTGTTGTGGGCGATGAGCTCGTTCATCAGCAGTTCCGTGCCCTGGTAGTGGCCGTTGTCGTCGCCGGTGCCATGGACGAGGAGCAGGTTGCCGCGCAGATGTTGCGCGTGCGTCATCGGCGAACCGTCGCGATAGCCGTGGACGTTATCGCCTGGCAAGCCCATGTAGCGCTCCTGGTAAATGGTGTCGTAGAGAAGCTGATCCGCATTCGGGGCGACGGCTATCGCCGTGGCATAGAGGTCGGGATGGCGGAAGATGGCGTTCAGGCTCATGCTGCCGCCCCCGCTCCAGCCCCAGACGCCCACCCGCCCGGCATCGGCCTCCGGCCAGCTTCCGAGCATCGCGCGAACGGCGGCCGCCTGGTCGTGCGTGGCGAGGATGCCAATCTGCCGGTGCACGCTCCGCCGCCAGTCGCGTCCACGCGGCGCGGGGGTGCCGCGATTATCCACGCTGGCCACGAGGTAGCCCTGCTGCGCGAGCATCCAGTGCCACAGCCCCAGCGCCCCGTTCCACGAATCCTTCACGGTCTGCCCGGCCGGCTCGCCATAGACGTAGATCAACAACGGATGTTTGCCCAAGCGATCCAGTGTCGAAGGACGAATTCTCCAGGCATCTAGTGAAACGTTTCCTCCAATGTCGATCCTCAGGAACTCGGCGGCGGGCTGCTTCAGCGCGGATAGCTTTTCCCGCAGCTTGTGGTTGTCAGTCAGCACCCGGACCACGCGGTGGTCGGGCAGGCTGACGAGTTCCACCGTCGGCGGCATGGTGAAGGTGGACCAGGTATGCACCGCCCAACGGCAGTCGGGTGACACATCGTAGGTGTGCCAGCCGGGCTGCCCCTCGGGAGTGAGGCGCTCCGCCGGACCGCCGGTCAGCCGCGTCCGGTGGAGGTATCGCTGGGTGGAATTGTCCGGGGAGGCGGTGTAGTAGAGCCAGCCGGCGGCGTTGTCCTGAGCCTCAACCGCGATCACGTCGAAGTCGCCGCCCGTGACCCGGGTGAATGACTCGCCGTCCGCGCCAGCGCGGTAGGCGTGCCGCCAGCCGTCGCGTTCGCTCAGCCAGACGAACCCTCCCTTCGGATCCGTCCAGCGGAACGGATTCAGATTGTCCACCCAGGCGGCGTCCGTCTCGCGCAGCACCACGCGCGTCGCGCCGCTCCGTGGATTGGCCACCATCACAAGATTGGTGTTCTGGAGGCGATTGAACTGCTGGAGGAGAAGGTGCACGCCGTTGGGCGTCCATTCCAGGTGGGGCAGGTAGTGCTCCCGCGGGTCCCCGGGTATCCGGAGCCAGCGCACACGGCCACCGGTGGCGGCCACCACGCCCAGTCGCGTGGCCGAGTTGGTCTCGCCCACCTTGGGATACGGGAAGGAGGTGATCTTGGGATAGTTGCCCGCGGTGTTGTCGAGGAGATGGAACTGACGCACACCCCGGAGGTCGAATTGCCAGAAGGCGAGGAACCGTCCGTCCGGGCTCCAACGAAAGCCGTTGCGAATGTCCAATTCCTCTTCGTTCACCCAGTCCGAAGTGCCGTTGATGCGCGTGGGGGAGCCGTCGGTGGTCAGGGCCGTGACGCCCATCCGGCGCAGTTCCTGGACGTAAAGGTTGTTCTCGCGCACGTAGGCCACCCGCGATCCGTCGGGCGAAAACTGGGCGAACAGGAGCGTGGACGGCGCGCTGTCTCCCCCAAGCCGCCGCAGGGCACGCGTGGCCACGTCCAGCACCCAGCAGTTGCCGCGCGTGTTCCGCCGCCAGACACGCCGGCTGTCCGTGAAGAGCAGCAGCTTCGATTCGTCCGCTGAAAACTCGAAGGTCTCGACTTCAAGCGGGGTGGTCATTCCCTCCGCAAGGAACGCGCCGGCGGGCACGACCCGTTCCTTCCTGCCCGTGGCCGGATCCACCCGCACGAGATCACGGCCCGGGCCGCCCGCCTCCGGAGTCTCCAACATGAAGTAGTCCGAGGTGCGCCGGCTCCAGCGAATGGGCGCGGGCCGTTCTTCACGGAACTCCTCGGACGCGAAGATGCGATCCAAGGTCAGCAGGGAGGGATCGGTGGCACCCGGCGAAGGCTCAGGCGTCACCGCCTCGCCCGGGACGCCCGGCACGCGTTCGGAGGGGGGCTTGGGCCGGGAGGGGTCCATGGTCTGTGCGCTGCGATTGACGATCGGCCACTGCGGGTGCGGCGCCTCTGCGGTCGCCAGGCCCGAACCCAGGAGCGCCGCTCCGGTGAACAGGCTGCGCAGGTGCTTCATCAGGGTTCCTGTCGTGAGCGCAGCATGCGCAGGTTCGCCTCCGCGAAGGCCCGGCCCATCCGTGCGAATGTCTTCGCGCAGCCCAGGTAGTGGTAGCCGGCGTTGGAGGCGCCGCGCTTCCAAAGGGCTGCCTCGGCGGGAGAGATGAGGTCGGCCTCATACTTCCGGAGGAACGCCTGCTTCATCTCGTCGGTCATCTTGCCATCGGCGTTGGGGTGACCCTGGTGCTTCGAGTCCAGATACCAGCCCATCTGGCCCACCTGCTCGCGCTTCCGGTCAATGGCCCCGAGTTCCTCCGACCAGAAGGGCGCGGTCTCCACGGCGAGGACATTGCCCGCAAATTCCGGCAGCGTCGCCGGGGCTGCCATGGCCCTGCGAAACTCGACGGTGTCCTTGTCCGCGTTCACGCCGCCCACGCCCATCACGCCGATGACGAACGGCATCCTCGGCGCGCTCAGGTCGCGACGCACGTCGCGGATGAACTGCGCGAGCCACTCGCTGTAGAGGTCGAAGCGGCCCGGTTCGCCGCGGGCCGGGTACACGTGGCCGTCCACCATGTCGTTAAAGCCCTGAAGCCAGACGAAGCCCGCGATTTCACAGCCCTGCGCCGCGTCGTATCCAGGGACGATGC
>JAFLEG010000478.1 GCA_017302195.1 Verrucomicrobiota bacterium | reverse complement strand
CGCGAGCGGCGGAAACTGGCTGGGCACCCCCTCGCCCGTGGCCTGATGGCAGACCACGCAGTTGGCGTTGAACACCTGGGCCCCGACCCGGGCCATTTTCTGCTCGGGAGTCTCGGGAGCCGCCGCCGCCGCCACCTGACCCCGGGGATACTCCGAGTATTCGTTCGCCTCGAAGCGTCCGCTGAAGTTGGCCAGATAATAGCCGCCCCAGAACAGCAGCGTGCCGGTCAGCGCCACCAGCCAGAGATTGACCGGCTCAAAGCCGTCCCGCGGCTCGGGCTGCTCGCGCAGCAGGGCGGCGTGAATCTCCGTGACGTCATGCAGCTCGCCCTGGTCGGGACGAAGCGTGGCATCGGACGGAGCGGCGGCTTTGGGAGCGTCAGGCATGGGGGCCGGAAAACGGGGGCTTCACTCGGACTTCGGCAACGGCGCCTCCGGGATGTCCACGGAGGATCTGAGGCTGCGGAGATACTCCACCAACTGCGTGGCCTCGGCGGTGGGCACCACCTCCCAGCCGGCGGGCGGGGCGAACTCGCCCGTGAGCTTCAGGGCATTGGTGGACGGACCGTCGAACCCGATCTTCTGCGTTTTGAAGAGGAACGCATGGGGCGG
This sequence comes from Verrucomicrobiota bacterium, assembly GCA_017302195.1. Classification (GTDB taxonomy): domain Bacteria; phylum Verrucomicrobiota; class Verrucomicrobiia; order Limisphaerales; family UBA9464; genus UBA9464. The sequence continues at coordinate 3,747 of JAFLEG010000478.1, read as the reverse complement.
CATGATGCTGCCCTTGGAGGTGATCTGCGGATTGAAGAGGTGGGTATAGTGCCAGTCGTAACCCGGCTGCCGTTCCCCGATATTAGTGAGGTCGGGACCCGTCCGGGAGGAACCAAGCATCACCGGCTTTTGGTAGATGTAATCCCGCGCCACCGAGCGGCGCTTGCCCCAGCCGCGCTGGATGTCGGAGCCGAAGCCATCCGGACGCACCTGCTGGGTGTGGCAGTAGTTGCATCCGAGGGACCGGTAGAGCTCCCGCCCCTGCGCCGCCTCGCCCGGAATGGGCTGCGGGTAGATGGCGCCGGTGTTGGTGTTGACGCTCGGCTGCAGCGCACCCAACTGCTGGTTGGGCACCAGCACCAGGCCGAACCAACTGCCGGCCAGCGTCAGCAGGATGCCGAGAAAAAGGAGGGGACCGTAGTTCATCGCATCACTTTCCCGCCGGGGTTGCCGGCGTCACCCCCGCGAGAATCATCGGCTCGGGCTGGCGGTAGGGTCCGAAGCGCCGCGCCAGGATCCAGACCAGGTTCACGAAGAAGGCGACATGCCCCACCGCCAGCAGCAGGCCGGTGAGCGTGCGAAGCTTCAGCCACGGCAGGGTGATCTTCACGACGTCCAGGAAGGGGACGGTGGCATCCAGCATCGCCTTGCCCTGCAGCCAGCCGCCCCAGCTCAGGGGCGCGACGTAGAGGATGATGCCGAGTGCGGTGCACCAGAAGTGGATCGAGATCAGGCGTTCGCTCGGCCATTCCCGCTGGGTGATGCGCGGCAGGATGTAATACATCGACCCGAACATGGTCATGGTGAAGAAGGCGTACATGCCCCAGTGGGCATGAGCCACCGTGTGGTGGGTGAAGTGCGCCACCTCGCTGAACCAGCGCACCGAGCTGGCCACGCCCTGCAGGCTGGAGACCGTGTAGCTCACCGCCCCGAAGACGATGAAGCGCAGGGTGGGGCTGTACTTCAGCTTTCCGAAGTGCCCGACCATGGTGAAGTGGTGGTTGATGGCGGTGGACACCACCGGGATGATCATCATGACGCTGGCCACGATAGAGATGGTGATCATCCAGGCCGGAAACGGACCGCCCACCAGGTGGTGGAACCCGTTCCAGTTGTAGAACAGCGCCAGGGTCCAGAATCCCAGCACGCTCAGGTAGTAGCTGTGGATGGGGCGTCCGATGACCTTGGGCAGGAAATAGTAGATGGCCGCCAGCCCGATGGGCGTGAACCAGAGGCCCAGGACGTTGTGTCCAAACCACCAGTTCACCGCCGCCTGCACCGTGCCGCGGGCGGGCTCCAGCACCAGGAGGATCTGGGCGGTGGAGTACAGCCATGGGAACCACAGCACCGCCGCCAGCAGGTACCACTGCGACACGTAGAGGTGCTTCTCCCGTCGGAAGCGAAAGATGACGATGGTCCAGACCGCGATCAGCGCGAAGGCGACGAAGAGGATCGGCGTGGCGTACTTGGGCATCTCCAGGTACTCGACGCCGGTGGTGTCGCCCTTGAGGATGCCCACGATCCCCAGCGTCAGGCCGACATTCCAGAAGAGGGCCGCCGCATTGATCACGCTCTGCGCCATCAGCGGCACGCGGCACAGACGGCACATCAGCCAGAGCATCACGCCCACGGCCACCTCGGCGGAGAAGCCGAAGATGACGGCGTTCAAATGCGCGGTGCGGATGCGTCCGAAGGTCAGCCACGCCTCCCCGGCGAGAAACTCCGGCGCATGCAGCTTGTAGCTGGCCAGCAGGGCGAAAACGGTGCCGATCAGCAGCCACACCATGCCGGCGAGGAAGAACAGCAGCACGGTGCCGCTCGTCGAGGCGTCAATCTCGGCCAGCTCGGCACGACGGTCGGCGGAGGTGTCGGCGTCGCGGGGCGACAACGCCGCCAGCACGCCGGGGGTGGCAGGTGAACTCATCGGGCGACGCCTCCCGGGGCTGCGGTGGACGCCTTGGGCCGGTTGAGGACCACGTCGGTCATGCGGCCCACCGGCTCCTGTTCGTCAAAGGGAAGCAGCGACGCCTTGTCCGCGTGGGTCAACTGCCCGTGGCGTCCCGCCCACCACAGCGCCCAGAGCGCCACGGCGGGGAAGACCAGCGAACTGCCGATCAAGATGAACGAAATGATGCCCATTCGGTGCGGTGCTTACTCGTAGGAAACCTGCTTCAGTGACGCGTCGAGGCGCTCGATGAGCTTGGCCCGACCGGCGGCGTTGCCCTCCTGGTTGAGGCCGGCCCAGAGCGTCAGGGCCTGCTGGATCGGCAGGCGGTAGATGCCGTTGTCGGCCTTCACCACGCCGTAGTTGCCAAGGGCGTCGGTGCTCTCGGCCTGGAGCGCGGTGGCGATCTTGAGCCGCTCCTCGGCGCGGGCCGTCCCGACCGGGGCCGGACGAAACTGCCGCTGCATGTAGAGGACCAGGGCCGCGATGATCAGGAAGGCGCCCAGCGCGCCGACGACGGTGGCCAGCACGGACAGCGGACGTTGTGCGAGGGGATCGGGGGTGCTCATGGGAGTTCCTTCGGATCAGGCTCAGAGTTCATCCACCGCATAGCCGGCGCCCGTCACCTCGTGGTGGGTCACCGCCTCCTTCAGCCGCGGATGCTTCAGCGGCCACTTCGGGAACTTCTGGAAGTCGCGCCAGAAAAACCACGCCAGCACGGCCACCAGGCCGAACCAGCACAGGGGGTCGAAAATCGTCAGGTGCAGACCATCGGGATACAGCACCGGCATGATGTTGAAGGTCATGTCCAGGTAGTGCATCAGCCAGGCCCAGGCGATCATCGGGGCCATCACCGCCACGCTCATCTTGGTGTCAATGCGCAGCAGGACCAGGAAGGGCAGGAAGAAATGGCCGAAGAGCAGCAACAGGCCCACCTCCCACCAACTGCCCTTCTCGCGGTCCACATACCAGAAGGTCTCCTCGGGGATGGCCGCATTCCAGATCAGGAAGTACTGGGAGAAGGCGATGTAGGCGTAGAAGACGGTGAAGGCGAAGAACCAGACCGCGAGGTCATGAATCTGCCGCGGGAAAACCACCGGCTTGAGCTCCCGGGTTCCCAGCCAGCGGGACAACCCGTACAGCGTGGCCAGGGTGACCCAAAGGCTGCCGGCGAAGTAGTACACGCCGTAGATGGTGGAGAAGAACTGCCACTGCAGGGACATCATCAGCAGGATGACGCCGAAGGTGAGGGACAGGGCGAAGACGTAGATGCCCCACGCCGCCAGAAAGCGCGCCTTGCGGGTCCAGATGGCGGCGCCGTCCTTGTCCTGACTCAGCGAATAGCGGCGGAAGGTGGTGGCCATCCAGGTCCAGAGCGCAAACAGGAGGATCAGGGCCACGTTGAAGGTCACCCGGTTGAACAGGATCTTCTTCACGTCCAGCGAATGGTCGTTGGCCGGATTCACATGGAGCCAGCGCCAGATCTCCCCCTGGAGCAGGAGCAGCGGAATCAGCGCGATGGCCAGCGGCTTGATAAGGCAGGCCAGGTGCTCCGCAATCCGCAGCACCGAGACGCTCCACCCGGCATCGAACAGGTGATGGATCATCACGAAGACCAGTCCGGCCATGGCCAGGCTCAGGCAAAACATGAATGCCGTGAGATAGCTGAAGGCGAACATCTGCAGCACCGTGGGATCCACGCCAGCATGGGAATGACCGTGACCGTGGGACGCGGCGGGAGCCGCGGCCGGGGCGGCGGCGGACAGCGCCGCATGGGCATCCGCCGGGGCGGCGGCATGCTC
>JAFLEG010000477.1 GCA_017302195.1 Verrucomicrobiota bacterium | reverse complement strand
CGCCGGGGCTCCCCGCCGGCCCGGACCCGCGAGGCGGAGCGAACGCGCCTTCCCGGGATCCGACGTGAGCCATCCCTTGGCGATGATGGCCTCCAGATGGCAGGCCGCCGCCCGTTTGCTCGACCAACTGAAGTGCGCCGCGATCTCGCGGACGGTCGGTGCGGGCGCCCCCTCGGCGAGCGTGGAGCGGACGAATTCAAAAACGCCGCGCTGGGATTCGGTCAGTGCCTCCATGACTACCCGCTTGGGTAGTGGTGGCCTCCGGGGAAGTCAACGCAGGGATGTTCACCGCCGCGCTGCCGGCGTAACGACGCGGCAGGAAAAGGCGGGTTTCACCACAGAGGCGCCGAGAACACGGAGGAAAGACGGTGGAATTATGAGAGGCAGAATCTCGGTTCGGCGAAGGGTCTGCCCCATGAATTCGGCGCTTCTCTCCGTGTCTCCGCGCCTCGGCGGTGCCCGTGCTCTGAATTCCATGAAAGGGCTACGGCTGAGTCCTCTCGCTTTCCCGGGGAACTTGCCGGCCGCGGCATCCTGCGCAGAATGCGCCCGTGATTCCCCCGGATTGCCATGGGCTGTTGGCCACGCTGGTGCTCGCGCTTGCACTGGTGGGGAGCGTCCGGGTGGATGCCGCCGAGGCGGAACGGCCCAACGTGCTGCTGCTCTGCGTGGATGACCTCAAGCCGCTGCTGGGCTGCTACGGGGATCGTACGGTGCGAACACCGCACATGGACCGCCTGGCCATGCGGGGCCTGCGGTTCGACCGGGCCTACTGCAATCAGGCGGTGTGCGCTCCCTCCAGGAATGCCCTGCTGACCGGAATCCGGCCCACCACCTCCGGCATCTACGACCTGGGCACCCATTTCCGCGACGTCGTGCCGGACGCCGTGACCCTGCCCCAATACTTCCGGCAGCACGGGTATCGCACCGAGGCCTTGGGCAAGGTTTTTCACGTGGGCCATGGCAACCGTGAAGATCCGGCCTCCTGGAGCGTCCCGCATTTTCCGGAACGTTCCATTGCCTATGTCACGCGGGAGAGCGGTGCCCTGGAGGGCCTGACCCGGGAGGAAGCCCTGTTCGCCAACCGCGCGGCCCGGGGCCTTCCACGCGGTGCCGCCTGGGAGGCGGCAGACGTTGCGGACGACGAGTATCCCGATGGCCGCATTGCCGCCGAGGCGGTGCGCCGCCTGGAGGCGGCGGCGGGGAAGGGGAAACTTCCGTTCTTCATGGCGGTCGGATTCCTCAAGCCGCACCTGCCGTTTTGCGCCCCCAAGCGCTACTGGGATCTGTACGTCCGCCAGCGGTTTGAACTGCCGGCGCTGCGCGGCGCCCCGGAGGGCGCGCCGCACCACGCGCCCTCCGGATGGGGCGAGCTGCGGCAGTACCGCGGCATCCCGGAGTCCGGTCCGGTGGACGATGAGACCGCACGCACCTTGATCCACGGTTACCACGCATCCGTGAGCTATGTGGATGCCCAGATCGGCCGGGTGCTGGACGCCCTGGAGCGCCTGGATCTGGCCTCCCGCACCCTGGTGGTGCTGTGGGGCGATCACGGCTGGCATCTCGGCGACCACGGCCTGTGGAGCAAGCATGACAACTACGAGGAGGCGGCGCGGATCCCACTCATCGTTGCGGTGCCGGGCGTGACGGTCCCCGGCGGCCGGGCCACCCGGGCCCTGGTGGAGACCGTGGATCTGTATCCCACCCTGGCCGAGCTGGCCGGCCTCCCCCCGCCGGTGGTGCCCCAGGGCATGGATGGCCGCAGCTTCGCCGCCGTGCTGCGTGACCCGTCCCGGCCCGCCCGGGATTTCGTCACCCACGTCTTTCCACGCGGCGAGCGTCTGGGCCGCGCGATCCGCACGCCGCAGCACCGTCTCGTCGAATGGAAACTGCCCGGCGCCTCCCCGGAAACTGCCGAGATCGAACTCTACGACTTCGACGCCGACCCACTGGAGACCCGCAATCTCGCAACAGATCAGCCGGCCACTGTGGCGCGCTTGCGTGCCCACCTGGACACCCTGCCGGAGGCCCGGCCGCAGTTTCGGCGGTAGGCTGCCTGGAGATCAATTCAATGGCACCGGAGTCGATACGGGTTCTGCAACCCATGGCAGTGATATCGCTCGACATTGGAGGCGAGGGTCGGAATCGAACAGCGAGTCGCTGTCCGAACCATCCATCACTTCCCATTCAACCTGAAAACCTTGGATCGACAGGTCACGGAACTCATTGAAACTGGCCTTGTTTCCCCAGTTTCGTCAAGTCAACCGCCAGCCGCCAACTACATGTCCAGAAGGTGATCATTACACATCCAGGACCGCTTTGCTGGCATTTTTGCTGGCACTGGCAATGGGGGCAAAAGCCCCTGGCACCCGGCCAAACTCCGGCCAATGGAGGTGAATTCTGCGCAAAGAAGCCAGCATGTCGGCGTTGATGCACCAATCTTCACTGTGCTCGATTCTGGGGTGATTTGGGTCGAGGCGCGTCTCCCCGAGGCCGAAGCCTCCCGGGTTTCTCCCACCAAGGACGCTTTTGCCCAAGCACCCGGACGGCCTCGAGAGTTTGTTCCTCTGACGGTCTCCGGTTAGGGACGGTTGGTGTTTGCGAGCCCTCAGGTGGATCCCCTTTCTCATACAGTGGTTTTCGCCTAGCTGCAGGCTTGATGCCCGAAGACGCTCTGACGTCGATTCCACCGCGCTCCAGTCGGACAGCTTTCCCCGCGAACTTTTTTTGCCTTTCCTTGAGCTGCCGCAAAAAACGCTCTGCTGTCGACGGGGCACGGTCGGTGGTTTACCAAGAGAGCATTAGGCCGGGGCGAACCTCGGCCGTGGGGAAAACACCCCTCGACTGAATTGGGCCGGAGCGGTGTAACTTCCCGCCGGTGGTTGCGTTAGCTCCTGTGAAATGACCATGCATGCCGCCCACCAAACCAATGCCGAAACGTCCGAATTGCTGCGCCGGGTGCTGACGGATAACCTGTCCGCATTCCAGGCCTTTGCCCAAAGTCGACTGGGCGACGCCGAACTCGCGGCCGACGTCGTCCAGGACGCCTTTCTCAAGGCTCTGCGGGCCGAAGCGAACCTGGAAGACGGCGACAATCTGGTCGCGTGGTTCTACCGCATCCTGCGGAACACCATCACCGACCTGTACCGCAAGAAGGCTGGTCAAGCGAGGGCACTGGAGCAGTTTGGCCATGAACTGGACGATGGTCCCGATGAGGCGACCCGCCAGGTCATCTGCGGCTGCCTGCACCGGCTGCTCCCGACGCTGAAGCCGGAGTATGCGGAGGTCGTGCGTCGGGTCGATGTTGAGGAGGAGGAAAGCGCGGTCGTCGCGGCCAGCCTCAACGTCACGCCCGGCAATCTCAAGGTGCGCCTCCACCGTGCCCGGCAGCAGCTCAGGGAGCGGCTCGTTGAGACGTGCCGGCTCTGTGCCACGCATGGCTGCCTCGACTGCCAGTGCGTAACCCAACCGTGAGGGAATTTGAGACTCCATGAAAACCGACCCGATTTGCGGAATGCAGGTGGATGAAACCACGGCGCTCTCCGCCGAACGCGATGGCGCGACGTTTTATTTCTGCAGCAACCACTGCCGGCAGAAATTCCTCGGCCAACCGAAGCCCGGAAGCGCGCTGGCACTCAACCCGGCCACGTCGATGAAGGATTCTTGCGGCGGCAAATCGGGGCATGCAGCTCTGGAGGCCCACGGGCACTCGCACGCGCATCTCCAGGAAACACCGGCCTGCTGCGGCGACAGACACGCCCTGACGCAAGCGGTGAAGCCATCCGCTGCGGCCAAGTATTTCTGTCCGATGTGCCCCGGCGTGGAGTCCGATGCGCCCGGTGACTGTCCGAAGTGTGGGATGGCCTTGGAGCGCAACCCCGCTTGGAAGCCCGCCGGCAAGGTCAGCTATGCTTGCCCGATGCACCCGGAAATCGAGCAGGATCATCCGGGCGATTGCCCCAAGTGCGGCATGGCGCTCGAACCCAGGACGGTCGGCGGTGCCGATACGGTGGGGGACGACAGCGAGCTTCGCGACATGACGCGGCGGTTTTGGATCGGCGCGGTGCTCACGCTCCCCGTCTTCCTTGTCGCGATGGTCCATGTGATCCCGGCGCTGGCGCACCAGAGCTGGCTCGACGGAGACGCGTCGCGCTGGATGCAGTTCGCGCTCTCGACACCGGTTGTGCTGTGGGCGGGCTGGCCCTTCTTCCGGCGCGGCTGGCGGTCGCTGGTCACCGCGCAGTTCAACATGTGGACGTTGATCATGATTGGTGTGGGCGCCGCATTCCTGTTCAGCACAGTGGCGATGCTGGCACCCGGAGTCTTCCCCGACTCCATGCGCCCGCACGGCCAGGTTGGCATCT
>JAFLEG010000476.1 GCA_017302195.1 Verrucomicrobiota bacterium | reverse complement strand
CGGCAGATTGTCGGCCATCGGACCGGCGACGCGGTCCAACTCCCTTCCGACAGCAAGGCCGCTTGGAAGATCCACGCGGTGTTGTGAACCTCCTGCGGGTGCCCCATTCTCCGAGTCCAGGTCCACTCTCCCGCCATGAAGCTCAATCACCTCAACCTGACCGTAACCGACCCCGTGGAAACCCAGGCCTTCCTGGCGAAGTACTTCGGTCTGAAACCCCAGGGCAAGGCCAACAAGACGATCTCCTTCCTCGCGGATGACAACGGGATGGTGCTCTCCCTCACCCACGTCTCCCTGGGGCAGGAGGACTCGGTGCGGTACCCGGCCACCTTCCACATCGGCTTCATTCAGGAAAGCGAGGCCCGGGTGAACGAGATCAACCAGCGGCTCAAGGCCGACGGCTTCGACGTGCCGCCGCCCTCCCGTCAGCATGGTTCCTGGACGTTTTACTTCACGGCTCCCGGCGGCTTCACCATCGAGGTGCTGGGATGATTCCGGGAACGGCATTGGCGCGGGGCGGAACGGTTCCTATGTTCCCGACGCATGATGGGTAACCGCAATCCCTGCCGGCGTGGATTCACGTTGATCGAGCTGCTGGTGGTGATCGCCGTCATCGCGATCCTGGCCGGCCTGCTCCTGCCCGCACTGGCCTCGGCCCGAGCCAAGGCGGGGGGCGTCCGCTGCCAGAGCAACCTCCGGCAGGTCGGCCTGGCCACCCTGATGTATGCCCAGGACAACCGCGGACTCGTCCGGCTGCAGAATCCGCTCTCGCCCACAAACACCTGGGCCCGCGTGCTGGCCAGCAACCAGAACCTCCCCGGCAAGGCCTTTCTCTGCCCCACCTATCCGCCGGGCACCCTGACGGACTGGATCCTGACCTACGGGGTTTGGGTGGATCCCCCCCAAGACCTGTTGACCGGGCCGTTCCGTGAAGTGCTGCAGACGGAGAAGCTCCAGCGTCCGGACGCCCAACTGCACGTCGCGGACACCACCAGCCGCGGGCGCCTCGGGGTCACGGCACGGCAGTTCTACATCTTCCGCATCGCCGAGGACTACGAGCTGCATGGGCGTCATGTGAACCGGTGCAACGGCTGGTTCTTCGACGGACACGTCGAAGCCATGGGACGTCCCCGCGTTGAAGGACTGGGATTTGTCGGGCTGTTCGAGAAAGACACCTTCCCGGGGTACTTCTGAGCCGCAGCATTCCGGCGGGAGGTGTACTTTGGGCGGCGGGCACCGCATCAGGCGATGGCTCGCCAGCCTTCCCCGGGTCGCAGGGCGCCCTGCATTGCGCGAACGGCAGGCGGGGTGCTATCACCCGCTTCTCATGAATGCCTTTCGCATCGGCGTCGTGCTCGCCCTGCTGCCTCTCGGTCTCGGCGCCTCCGCGCTGGCGGCCACTTCCAGGACGGGACCGCTCTTCAGCGGCCTGGGGACGCTGGAGCATCCGGTGACCACCCGGAATCCCAGGGCCCAGCGCTATTTCAACCAGGGGCTTCGCCTGGTCTTCGGCTTCAACCACAAGGAGGCCATCCGGTCCTTCCAATCCGCAGCGGCGCTCGATCCGGGCTGTGCCATGGCCTGGTGGGGCATCGCCTATGCCCACGGTCCCCATGTGAATCGTCCGATGGACGCCTCGGATACCGCCGCCGCCTGGGAGGCGCTGCAGTCGGCACTGGCGGTACGGTCGGGCGCCAGCGCCAAGGAGCAGGCCTACATTGACGCGCTGCAGTCCCGATATCAGCCCGGACATGCCGCGGACCGCCTGGCCCTGGATCGCGCCTTTGCCGATGCCATGAGGATCCTGGTGCGGGAGTATCCGGACGACCTCGATGCCCGGACCCTCTTTGCCGAGTCGCTGATGAATACCATGCCCTGGGACTACTGGACCCGGGACCGCACGCCCAAGCCGGAGACCGGGGAGATCCTGGAGGCGTTGCGCTTCGTGTTGTCGCGAGATCCGGATCATCCGGGGGCCAATCATTATTACATCCACGCCGTGGAAGCGGGGCCGGATCCCGGCCTGGGCACGGCCGCCGCTGACCGCCTGCGGTTTGCCGTCCCGGCGGCCGGTCATCTGGCCCACATGCCCTCGCACATTGACATGCGGGTCGGGCGTTACCACGAGGCGGTGGAGGCCAACGTGCGGGCGGCAAGGGCCGACCGGGATTACGTGCGGCATTGCCGCGCGCAGGGTTTTTACCCCGGGGTGTATTATCCCCACAACCTGCACTTCCTGTGGTGGGCGCAGGTGTTCGAAGGCAGCAGCCGGGATGCGCTGTCCACCGCCCGCCGGACGGTGGAGTACACCCTGGACAGCACCTGCGGTCCGAGCCCGGTGCTGGAGGCGCCGCGGTTGCGGCACCTGCCCTGGCTGACCCTGGCGCGCTTTGGACGCTGGGACGAACTGCTCGCCGTGCCCGCGCCGCCGGGAACCAACGACTTCCTGGTGGACCGCGCTCTCTGGCATTTCTGCCGGGGATGGGTGCTGGCGGGCCGGCAGGACCCCGGAGCCGCCGCCCGGGAACTGGATTCCCTGAGGGACCTGGCAGGGAGCGATGCCGTCGCCGCACTCAACAATCCCGCCTTCCCGGTCACCGCCACCCTGGCCGTGCCGGTCGCCTGGCTCTCCGCGCGCGTCGCCGCCGCCCGTGGGGATGCGCCGGGAATGATCGCCGCCTTCGAGACGGCGGTGGCGGCCGAGGATGCCATCCCCTACATGGAGCCCACGTTCTGGCCCCTGCCGGTGCGCCAGGCGTTTGGCGCCGCGTTGATCCGTGCCGGCGACCCGGCGCGGGCGGAGGCGGTGTTCCGTGAAGACCTGAACCGCTGGCCCCGGAATGGCTGGAGCCTATTTGGACTCGAACAGGCCCTGCGTGCCCAAGGCCGTGCCGAGGCCGCCGCCGATGTGCAGCGTCAGTTTACCGACGCCTGGAAGCACGCCGACGTGCGCCCGGATTTGTTGTGGTACTGAGCGGTGGCGGTCAGTTGAGCCGCTGCGTGGTCTTGCTCCAGAGCCACTCGATGTCCTTGTTGTTGGCCTGGCTGCCGGGGTCGTAGTTCGTGCGCTTCACCGGCAACTTGGTGCGGCGATCCACCCAGCGTTTGATCTCCGAATGGCCATCCGCAAACGCGAATCCGCAGGCTCCGTTGTGGTAGCTGGCCGGCGCATCGGGCAACACTGCCCCTGAAAGGTTGGGTGCAGGTTTCATGTCCGTGCAGAAGAACCCGTCATTGATGCTGTCGGGATGCTCATCCACGAACACCCAGGTGTCCGCCGGGGCCACGAAATCGGAATCTTTCAGGAACATGCGCCACGGGGGGCTGTTGCCGAACCAGGTCGCCTTCCCGTCGTGCATGCCCACCCAGGCGTTGATGGAATTGCTCCGGAGGCGCTGGCGTGCGTTGGGGGCCTTGGTCATGTAGATGTCCGCGGGACACTTGTAGATCTTCGCGGTCTTTCCCGTGTAGGGCCAGATGGTGCCCTTGGCCAGCGTGTTGGAGACATCCCAGTTGTCACGGTTGGCCCCGCTCCAATCGAGTATGCCGTATGCCCAGGCGCCGTTGGCCGGGTTGTCGGAGTAGGCCGGAGGGATCTTGCCTCCCTGATCCTCGACATAGAGCCGCCACGCCAGCATGAGCTGCCGCGTGTTATTCATGCACATGATGCCCTGGCCCTTGGTCTTCGCTTTGGCGAGGGCAGGGAGCAGCATGCCGGCAAGGATCGCGATGATGGCGATCACCACCAGCAGTTCGATGAGGGTGAAGGCCTGCCCTCGGCGGAGCCGCAGGGAACCGGGAGGAATGGGACTGGCGGGAGTCGGGGAATTGGACATCAGTGGCATGACAGGAGGGAATTTCCACCGGGGCTTGAACGGGCCAGAAGCGTGGCCGCCCCGCGTCGCAATTCTCAACGTGCACCCGCGCGTTTGCGGACGTCAAGGCCATTCTCCCCGCAGGCAATTCGTGAACTCACCCATCCCTTGTTCCGGCAGGGCGAAGGCCGGGATCCGGCATCACCACCGGAAGCAGGGGCCTCCGGGGGGGCGAGGCACCTCCAGCCTCCGCTCCGGACCGACGCAATGGTCCGTCACTTCCTCCGGATCCTGCGCCACTGCGGTTTGCCGGGATGCGGTCGCGGGGCCTTGCGGTGCGGTGCGGGGTCTCGCAGGCTCTGCCCGCATGAGCTTGCTGCCCTTTGGTGATCTGCCGGTGCACACCCCGCGACGCTTCGTTCCGGAGCGTCTGGACCTGGGCCACTGGCCGTCTGTCCAACCCCTGTTCGACCAGTTGGACGCCCGCGTGGCGGGGTGCGGTACGGTGGCCCTGTTCGAGCAGTGGATTCTGGACTGCGGGGAGCTGGCCGC
>JAFLEG010000475.1 GCA_017302195.1 Verrucomicrobiota bacterium | reverse complement strand
ATCACCTCGCCCAGGGCCAGCACCACGGGCCCCGACGGACGGGTCTGCTGCGGGGAATTCATGCCACGTCGTCAGTGCCGCAACTGGCGAGCGGCGGCGGTGCGCAGGCGAGCATCCTGGGCGGCAACCAACTCGGTCAGCAGGGCATCCTGCGGCTTCTCAAACGCCTCCTGCAGCCACAGCACCTCCAACCGCGCCCGGGGATCGCTCTGCTTCGCGAGCCAGGGTCCCAGCTCGGGCAGCACGGCATCCGCCCCGCGCTGGCGCAGCACCACGCGGGACTGCTCCTGCTCCCAGCCATTCCTGGACAGCGTCCGGTCCAGCAGGGCCGGGACGCCGAGTGCGGAGAGATTGGGGGCCGGACCGGCTCCCTTCCCCGCCCCGGTGGCCGCCACGCGCCAGATGCCATGCTGGATGATGGGATTCGACCAATCGGCGACATACAGGGCGCCGTCGGGACCAAAGCGCAGGTCAATCGGACGGAAGGTCACGTTGGTGGAGCGCAGCAGATCGGGCATCTCCTTGGTCTGAAAGGTGGCGCCCACCTCGACGAGTCCAAACCGCACCACACGGTGGGCGCGGAAGTCGCAGGTCAGCACATTGCCCTGCCAGTCGGCCGGGAACATCGGGCTGTGCACGATCTCCAGTCCGGCAAACTTGGGATAGTTGCCCGGGCTGATGCTCTCCGCCTCGCGCCGCATGTCGGCGTAGGTGAAGTAGGTGGCGCCCTCCATCGCGTGATACACGCCCTTGAACCCCGCCCCGTCGGTGAAGAAGGAGTTGCCGTATTGGTCCCAGTGGTGTCCCCAGGGATTGCACCCGCCCTTGGTGAAGATCTCCATCGCGCCGGTATCGGGATTCCACCGCCAGATGCCCGCGCTGTTCAGGCGCCGCACCCCCTGGGGCGTTTCCATGTGGGAGTGGGTGTAGATGGACTGGTTGAGATACAGGTGGCCGTCATAGCCCCAGCGCAGGGTGTGCAGGTTGTGATGGGTGTCCTCGGTGCCGAAGCTGGAGAGCACGATGGTCCGCTGGTCCCCCTTCCCGTCGCCGTCGGTGTCGGTGACGTGGAGCAACTGGTGGCTGGCCGCCACATAGCAGCCGCCCCGGCCGTCAGGCACGACGCCGGTGGGAATGACCAATCCCTCCGCGAACACCGTGTGTTTGTCGGCCTGGCCATCGCCATTGGTATCTTCCAGCACGATCACGGCATCCTCGGCGTCCTGTCCCGGCCGGATCTGCGGATACAGCCGCGAGCTGGCGACCCACAGCCGGCCCTGCGGATCCCAGTTCATCTGGATCGGCTTGTAGAGCATGGGATTCTCCGCCCACAGCGACACCTCGAATCCCGGCGCGACATCAAACGTGGGCACCGGCTGCTCCTTGAAGTTTGGGTCCCGGTGCTCCCGGGCCGCCGCTTCGGCGAACAGACGCTTCACTTCGGCGACGGTGGCGGGATCCTGCCTCTGCAGGTCCCGCAGTTTCGCGATGCGGGCCTCCCACTCGGCGATCAGCGGATCAAACTTGGGGATCTCGACGGCATTCTGCCCCTGCTCGGCCTTGCGGAAGCCGAAGAGGTAGGTCCAGTTCGCCGGACGCCAGCGGTGAAAGAAGAGTTCGTTCTTCTTGCGGATCGCGGAATTGAGCGTCTTGAGGCTGTCCGGCGAGATCGCCGCCGGGGCGGGCTGGTCCCCCGACGGAATGCCCGCGCCCAACGGGGGACGCCCCCCCAGGCCGAGGACCATGCGCGGCGACAGCAGCGCATAGCCGGCCTCGCTGGGCACCACCCCATCACGGCTCACCGCAATCCCTTCGGTGCCTGCGCCCGCAGCGGTGCTGAAATCCCGCATCGGGAGCCACAAAGCCCCCTGCTCCCGCGCCACCGTCTCGAGTCCGGACTGCACCGCACGCAACTGACGCTCACGCGCCTCGACGTTCGCCGCCATCGCCGGCGGTCCATCGGAGGGGCGCACCGCCGGCCCCAGCAGAACGAAGCGCACCTTGCCCCCGCTCACGGCGTCCACGGCCTGCATGAGACGCACCAGTTCCTTCTGGAACCGTGAGACAATGGCCGCCGCATCCGCGTCCGATCCGGCCGCCGCGGATTCCAGCGCCGCGGTCATGCCGTAGCTCAGGATGGCGACGGTGGGTTTGAACAGGGCCACCTGGTCCTGCACGCGCTTGAGCCACTCATCGCCCGACTTGTTCCAGTCGAAGCTCGCCCGGGAACGTCCCA
>JAFLEG010000474.1 GCA_017302195.1 Verrucomicrobiota bacterium | reverse complement strand
AAGGCCCGGCGGGTCCGCAGGGCTCGACCGGATTCCCAGGGCCTGCAGGCGCGACAGGATCCACCGGGCCTCAAGGTCCGCAAGGGGTTGCCGGGCCTCAGGGACCGCCAGGCTCGGCGGATGCCTGGAGCCGCACGGGCAATGCCGGGACCACGGGGGGATTCCACTTCCTCGGCACCACCGACAACCAGCCCCTGGACATCCGCGTGGGCAATGAGCGGGTGCTTCGCGTCCAGCGCGGCAACGTCCCCAACGCTCCGAACGTCCTCGCCGGCTCGGCCCTGAACTTCATGGACGGCGGCAGGTCCGGCGTGACCATTTCGGGGGGGGGCATCCAGAGCTTCTCCAACTCGGTCACCGCGGATTTCGGAACGATCGGCGGCGGCCGCGGCCACACGGTCTCCGGCCCGGATTCGACCATCGGGGGTGGGTCTCGTAACAGCGCGGCGGGCGACTTCTCCACGGTGGGCGGTGGCCAGAACAACAAGGCTCTCTTCAACAATTCAACGGTAGGCGGGGGGGCTTTCAACACGGCGTCCTCCGGTGGATCCACCGTGGGCGGAGGCGGGAACAACACGGCCTCTGGCATTCTTGCGACGGTGCCCGGCGGCGAGGCCAATTCAGCAGGAGGATTCGGTTCCCTGGCCGCCGGACGATTCGCCAACGCCGTGCACGACCAGTCCTTCGTCTGGTCGGCTGGACAGCTTCCGGGCGGTCTGCCCTTCGCCTCCACGGGCATCGGTCAATTCCTGGTCAACGCCCCCGGTGGGGCGGTGATCGGGGCCGGCGCCAACGACCCGGAAGGTCACATGCTCCGCGTTGGGGGTGGCATCAAGGCCGACGATGGACTGGTCGTCGGCACCAGCGCCGGAACGCTGTCCATCACCGGGGGACAGTTCACTCCCGAGCTGAGGATGACCGGAGGGCCGGCGCCGGGCGTTCTGCGGGTCCGCAACGCCCTTGAGATCTGGCCCACATTGGGCGCCGCCATCACTCCCGGATCTCTGGATGTGCGGAATTCGCTCGGGGTCGCGAACATCACCCTCAATGGACTCAACGGCACGGTGACCGCCGTCACCCTCACCCCGACCAGCGACCGCAACGCCAAGGAAAACTTCGCGCCCGTGGATCCGCAGGAGGTGCTGGCCAAGGTGGCCGCGCTGCCGATCACCCGCTGGAACTTCAAGTCGGACACGGAGGCCGAGCATGTGGGTCCGATGGCGCAGGACTTCCGGGAGGCCTTCGGCCTCGGGGCCGACGACCGGCACATCGCCACCGTGGACGCCGACGGCGTGGCCCTGGCGGCCATCCAGGGACTCCACCGCAAGGTGGAGGCGGAGAACGCCGAATTGCGCGGGAAGAATGCGGCACTGGAAGCGCGCCTCGCCCGGTTGGAACAGCTCCTGGCCGGCCGGGACAACGGAGGTGGCCGATGAACGCTCCCGCTTCGTCGGAATCCCGTGGGGCTCCGTCGGGACGCTCGATGATGGCGGCGGGACTGGCCCTCTGCCTCCCGGCCGCGGCGGGAGAAGCCCTTTCCGGCGGATCCTACCGGCTGGTGGGCGGTCCGGTCAGCGGCGGCGGAGCGACGTCCGGCGGCAGCCTCCATTTGAGCTCCACCGCTGGCGATGTTGCCCCGGGATCGGCCTTGGGCGGAACGTTCACGCTGGCCGGCAGTCTGTATTCGGTGGAGGTCATCTCTGGGGACTACTCCCTGACCATTGAGGATCTGGGCGACGGTCGGCTTCAAATCGAATGGCCCGCCTCCGCGACGGGGTATGTGTTGGAGTCAGTGCCGGCCCTCGGGGACCCAACCCTCTGGGAGCCGGTCGCGCCCAGCCCGCAGGGCAGCTCGCACCTCATCACGACGGCGACCGCCACGCAGCAGTTCTTCCGGCTCAAAAGGCCGTGAGCGGGCGGAGCAGACTCCCGGACTCGCCGCCCAGCTTTGGAGTGCCGCGGCGCGCCGATCCCATGTCGGGCGTTCATTGTCCTTCCCGCGTGCCACCCGCGTTCCACGCCAAAGCGGTGGCAAGCCACCGCAGTCCCAAGAGTGCGGCTCCGCGGAGCTGCGCCCCACCAAAGCCGGCGAGGCCCCCAACTGAAGGAACCCAGGCACCGATCAATCGCCCGGCCCTCCTTCGGCCGGCTTCGCACCCACTGCGTTCCCGGCGTTTCCAGGCCATTCCGACGTGCGGTGTCCGTTGAGCGCGGCGGCATGAAACCGGATGGCAAACAGCTCCCCCGCGGCGGTGGCCCGCGCCAGTTCCTGGCGATGCCATTCGGGATCATGGAGCCGCACCTGAAAATGGCCGGGCATCGCGGAGCGCAGCCGTTCGTACAACTGCGCAAGTATCTCCACCGGCAACGGGGCGAGCCCGCCGGTCGCATCAATTTCAAAGCCCGCCGACACCCGGGCCAGCGCCCCCAGGTCGGCAACGGCCCCCTGGGCGACGGGCAGCGAGAGCCAATGCAATGCGCCCGTGCCAGGGTCGCTGTACACCACCCGGCCGGCGTCGGCAAAGGTCGCATGCGCCACCGGTTCCTGGACCGGGCCGGCGCTCAGGAGCTCGCCGTTTTGGGCGTCCCACACCCGGAGACGGCCGCCTTCGTCCAGGGTGGCGATCATCAGGCCATCGGCACTGATGTCTGCGCGGAAGATCCGGCGGCCGCTGCGCATCCAGGGGGTCTGGGGTGCACCATCGGCCGCGTTCCAGACCCGGGCCTGGCCATCCTCGCCGGCGGTGAGGATGCGGGCGCCGCCGGGGAAGTAGCGCACAATGCTGACGCCGTCGGAATGTTGCATGACGGCTCCAACCTTGCGGCCTGAGGAGAGCTCCCAGACCTGCGCCCCGAGGGCTGCCACCGAGTGGTCTCCCTCGGCGGTGACCACATGGGCGCCATCCGGGCTGAAATCGGCGTTAAAGGCCCAGTGATCGTGGGTCAGTGGCGGCCCCAGGGGAGCGCCGGTTTGGCGATCCACAATTCGGACCCGGCCGTCCATCGCGGGAATCACCAGGAGGCGGGAGTCCGGACTGAAGGCCGGCGTGCCCACCGGCGACCCTTGCCGGAAAGCCGGGAAAGCCAATTGGCCGGTGGCGACGTGCCAGCATCGCGCCACGCCGTCAGATCCGGCCGAGGCCAGCCACTGGCTGTCCGGGCTGATCACGACAAACAGATGCTGGTTGGGGCCGTGCTGGAACTGGTGGCGGAGGCGGCCGCCGGGCACCTCCCAGAGCGCGATGCGTCCGCTCTGGTGAGCAAGCGCGGCCAGTCGTCCGTCCTGGGAGACTGTCAGGTGCATCAACGCGCTGCGGTCTTCCGACGTGGGCATCTCGGCGGGTTGGTGGCGAAACCCGGCGGCTTCCCCCGGGTCCGAAATCCAGAAGTGCATCCGGTTCGAATGATCTGCGGCGGCGACAACCCCGCGGCCGTTCGAGACGACATTCCCCAGGAACGTGCCCGGTCCCAGCGTCGAGTCCGGGAGCGTGGGCCGCCGGGCGAGGTGGAGATCCCAGGTCCGGGTCATGCCATCGCCCCCGAGCACCGCGAGGCAGCGTCCGTCCCGGCTGAACTCCACGGTGGCGACATACCGGCCCAGGCGGAGCGGGGGAGTCACCGGACGGCCTTCCGGCAGGGTCCAGACCTGTGCCTCCTGATTCCATCCGCCCGTCGCCAGTTTCGAGCCGTCCGGGCTGATCGCCGCACAGGAAAACCCGCTGGAGGACCGGACCGGTATGGCCAGAATCTCGAGGGTGTCCGGCGACCACAGACGCACGGCGCCGTCCCAGTGAGCGGTCATGAGCCAGCGGCCGGCCGGATCGAACTCCATCGCGAACGGCTGCGACTCCAACGGCACGCTGCGGGGCGGATGAGACCCGAGGCCGATGGGATGAACCTCCAGCATCCATTGGTCCGCCCGAAAAAAGTACCGTGCCCAGGCCGATCCATCGGGCCGGAAGCGCAGGGGACTCTCGTGCGCTTCCAGACTCGCCGCTTTCGCCACGGGCCGGCCGGTCATCAGATCCCAGAGGCGATGCCGGCCCTGCTGGCTCTGCACATGCAGGTGGCGTCCGGAGGGCGTCAGGGTCACCACGCGGGCGCCCGCGGAACCGGGCACCCGGGTGGAGGGCTCCCCCGCCCCGCCGGATTCCGGATCGAGGAACGACACCGCAACGCCATCGGCCCGACCCACGACGACGATTCCATCCGACTGGGTCTCGATCTGGAACGTCGGGCTGGTCGCATCCCGGGCGGGAGACCCGAACAGGGCCAGATCCGCTCCGGGGGCGAGGGCCACCAGGCGGGGAGCCATGGCCCACTGGGCTGCCAGGCGGCGGCGATGGGGAATTTCGCCGGCGCCGCCCCGCTCCTCTTCCA
>JAFLEG010000473.1 GCA_017302195.1 Verrucomicrobiota bacterium | reverse complement strand
TGGCTAGGACACCAGATCCGCCACCCCTGACAAGCCAAAAGGAATCTCCCCTCCAAACCGAATCTCCCCATCCCCCTCCTTCTCAACCCTCTATCCCTCCCCTCTCATCCACCTTCCGGAAGACCTGGGAGGGCGGCGCGTCCGTAAACAATGAGGCGCACGGGGTGGTCCAGGTGGCCGTCCAACGTGAGCAGGATCCGGGACGCGTTATCCATGGGTCGGTGAGTTCGAGGACGGACGGATCCATTGCGTCACCGTCTCCACGCCCCGGCGGGTGATCCCCGTCATCGCCACAAAACGCGTGGGATGCGGCAAGACGCCGGACTTGGCCGGCGGGGTGGTGGGCATCAAGGCCAGCAGCCGTTCCCAGAAAGGGTTCTCAGGCTCAAATCGTCGGCCGGCCCGGGCGATATGGCTGACGACCTGTTCGCAACGCTCTTCCCGCGCGCGGCGGGCCAGTTCGACGGGATCGTTGCCGGGAGCACCCAGCATCGCGGCGCCCAGGCGCAGCGTTTGCGGATGGTAGCGCAGGGCCGGGTTCAACAGCGCCATGGCCAGTTCCCCGTCAGAGTAGTCGGCCCGGGACACCGGAGCCGGCGGCGGCGGCGAGCCGTCATGATAGTAGTCACAGCCGCGTTGCATTGCCGTGCGCTCCAACCCGTCCGCGTCCAACCCCAGCCGCCGCGCCTTCATGAGCAACGGCGACAGGTGGGCGGTCGTGCCCAGTTTTTCGGCCAATGTCGGGGACGCCTCCGGTTTCATCGCAGGGGGAGGGTAAGGACCGGGCTCGCCCAGTAAACCCCTTCGAGCGCCGTCCGGGGACCTGGGGAGAGGACACCGGGCCCAGGTCGTCACTGGCATCCGGATGTTCGCCCTGCCCGGGGAGGGACGACTCCCGTTGGGGGACGACAGGGTGCCAGGCTCTTGGAACGCGGATCCCACCTCGCCGTCTGGAGACGGGTCGGGCAGGATGACCCCATGGACACGCACGAAGCGGTATGGATATCGGGCATGCTGGAGTCGGGGATGGGGACGGTGGTGGCCGCCCGGATCAAGGACGGGGGACGCAAGGCCATCGTGGGCGTGTTCGTGGTGGACATTGCCTGCCTCGGGGTGAAGAACGCGATGTACGAAAGCTGCCCGGTGGACGACTACCGCGAACGCATCCGAGGATTCTACGAGGAGGAGTTCGCGATGGAACCGGTGGAGCCGTGCTGCGCGCGCCGCCTGGTGGTGGAGGCGATTGCCTATGCCCAATCGTTGGGGTTTCCACCCCACCCGGACACGGCAAAGGCCGTCCGGGCCTTCGAGGGCGTCGAATCCAAGGACTGCACCCGGTCCTTCACCTTCGGCCGGGACGGCAAGCCCTTCTATGTCCAGGGACCGCACGAGTCCGGGCTCCAGGTGAAGCGGATTCTTCAGCAGCTCGAACGACGGTGCGGACCCGGGGGTTACCACTACCTGGTCCAGGTCACTCCCGACTTCTGAGGGCCGGCACGAAGACTGGAAAGGATCCGGACGAGGAGGATTCCAGTGTGGCCAAAGCGGAAGTGAGCCATGGGTGACTCCATGGCCTCCCTAAGTCGGTGCATGGGATCCAGGGTCTGGAGTCTGGGGAAGCTCGGTCACAAGACGAATCTCTCGCTTCTCATGAACACTTCACACGGAACACTTGAAACTCGAAGGAGGACACGGATGGCACGGATTCTCACGGAGCAGCCGCCGAGGCGCCGAGGCGCCCCCCTTTGGTAGAGGCGCGTTCCACCTCGACCCCATTCCAGTCCACCGCGCCCGTGGACGAACAACGCGCAACGCCACCTCACGTTCCCCGCTGAGACTCCCATGCGTTGCGAGGGAATTCAGGGACGCACCGAAGCCCGTCTCCATCCAAGGTGGGTCGGGCTGCGCTCCATCGCTCCCTCATCGAACTCCACCGAAGCCGGATAGATGTCCTGTCCCTTGGCCCCCCAACTCGGTGCCGGGAGGCGGACCTCAGCGAGGTCATGTGTTTCAAGGTTCGGCGGCTGGCACGGACGTCCCGGCTAGCCCGTAAGGATCAGGTGACGGTGGCGGAGGCGACCAGTCTCAAGACTTGAGGCCACTCTCGATTCGAGGCCAGATCGTTCATGTACTTTTGGCGCGTTGAGGGGTTGAAGACGGACCTGGCTACCCGTCCGATGTCAGACCGCGAGGCGCTTCCATATCTGATCGCCTTCGTTGCCCTTTCCGGGGCCGCCGCTGGCGGGCCCCCACAAGAGACCTACAGTATCTGGGACTGGCTCCAGGTCGGTTGGAGCGTGGCTCTGGCCCTCTTTGGCACGGTCTACATCTACCGTAGGAACGGTGGCGAGCGCGGCCAGCAGTTCCTGCAACGGTATCTGGCTCTAGGTTGGGTGGTGTCCATCCGGTGGGTGGTGTTCCTGATTCCGATCATCATGCTCTACGCGATGGTGGTGTGGATGGGAGATACTTGGCAGACCACGGCGCCGGACGCTCTGTTCTTCGCCGCCATCGAAGTGGTCCTGTACTGGCGGATCGGATGGCACACCCACGATCTCGCGCGGCGAACGGCCCCGTCCGACCTTTCGACACCTGATTCATGAAGGTGCGACGCGCTCGAGTTGGATGTTTGTCTGTTGCTTCCGCACCAGATGATCTTGCTCAAGCTGGGGTTGGTCGTGTCTTGCAGGAGACAGGTTCATGTCCGGAATGGGTCCTCCAAGGCAACGCCCGCACGGCAATGGTCAGCGGTGTTGCGAGCGGTAATGATCAGCCCACGAGCCCGTGTGGTGGCGGCGGCCTGGTGCGTCGGAGGTGAGAGGGCCTCACACCAAGGACCGAAGCTCACCCAGGAGGAGGCCTTCGGATGCGGAGATTGTCTTCTGATTCGAACCGATCACCGCGCTGCTGCGGCGTCACAATCAGGAACAGCGCGACGCCGTGGGCCTCCCTGGGCACTGACTCGACTTCCTTTGCGCCCTTCGCGTCCTTTGTGTGAGGTATCTTCGGGGAGCCAACGGCCATGCCGCCGGCAGGTGCTGGATGCACCGCGCCGGGATGGCACGGGATCAATGGGCTTTTCGCCCCGGGGGTCGGAGACTAGGGTGGCTGGCACACGATGACGCTGGATTTCGTCAAGATGACCGGGGCCGGGAATGATTTCATCCTGGCCGACAACCGGACAGGGGCGGTGTCCCTGTCCCGGGAACAGGTGGCCCGGCTGTGCCACCGGCAGTTTGGCATCGGGGCCGACGGGCTGATGCTGCTGGTCCCGGCCCGCGACGCCGCGGCCGACTGGGCGTGGCAGTTCTGGAACTCGGACGGATCGGATGCCGAGATGTGCGGCAACGGGGCGCGCTGTTTCGCACGGTATGTGCAGCGGGTCACCGGATGGACCCGTCCCGGACTGAGCTTCACCACCGCGGCGGGCCTCATCCACGCCACCTTCGACGGGGAGCGGGTGACGGTCACGCTGACGCGTCCGCACTCGCTCCGACTGCGCGAGGTGGTGCCCACCTCGCAGGGTGCCCTGGAAGTCAGTTCCCTGAACACCGGAGTGCCGCACGCCGTGACTTTCGTGCCGGATGCCGACCGGGCGATGGTGCAGGCCCTGGGTGCCGAACTGCGGTGGCATGAGCACTTCAAGCCCCGGGGCACCAATGTGAACTTCGCCCAGATCCTGGGGCCGGGCGCCATCCGGGTGCGCACCTACGAGCGCGGCGTCGAGGGGGAGACGCTGGCCTGTGGCACCGGCGTGTCGGCCAGCGCCATGATCGCCGCGGCGCAGCATGGATTTGCCTCGCCGGTGCGCGTGCAGGTGCAGGGGGGCGACCAACTGGAGGTGGCCTTCACCCGTCGTGACGGGGACTTCGAGGACGTGCGGCTCACCGGACCCGCCACCTTTGTCTTCGAGGGGCGGATCGAGATCTGATCCGGCATGCGTCGCTTCCTGCTCCTCCTGGCGCTGGGCGGCGGCGTGGTGTGCGCCCACGGTCCCCTGCATGAGCAGATCCTGATCCTGAGCGCCGAACTGGAGGCGCAGCCGGATGATCCGGACCGCCTCGCGCGCCGCGGCGATCTGTATCTGATCCACGGGTTGGTCGCGGAGGCCCGTGCCGACTGGGAGCGGCTGGCGGGGTTGAGTCCCAACGACATCACCAACGAGTTTCGGTTGGGCCAGGTGGCGCTCGAACTCGGCGGCACCAATGAGGCGGTGCGGCGGCTGGAGCGGTTTGTGACGGCGCGTCCGGACTCCCCCACCGGCCACCGGGTGCTGGCGCGGGCCCTGCGGATGTCCGGACGCCCCCGCGAGGCCGCGGCGCAGGTGGCGGCCGCCATTGCCGGGATTGCGGACGCGCCTCCCGAGGCCTGGCTGGAGCAAGCCCGGGATCTGGTGGCCGCCCAGGCGCC
>JAFLEG010000472.1 GCA_017302195.1 Verrucomicrobiota bacterium | reverse complement strand
AACTTCGCCTATGCGGAGTCGGATGTCCGGAGCGGCAGCCAGGTCCAGTACCTGTTCTCCCCGGATTACAACCTCACTGGAAAGTCCAACATCTACCTCTCGTATCACAGCATCTACGAGCAGAACCAGGACAACATCGGCTCGGTCGAATACTCCGTGGACGAGGGCGCGACGTGGCTGCCGGTTGTTTACATGGTGGACCAGGACGACATCATCCGCACTGAGGCGGGTGACATTGACGCCGTGCGGACACTGGAGGAACCGCGGGGAGATACCGCCACCTACCAGGACCCGAACACGGGCGAGGACAAGGGAGGTTTCTACGGGGCGTTCATCGGAGCCCCCATCACGGCAAGTCTCGCCCCCTACATCAGCGGCCGGGTCAACGACAACAGCGAGGAATCCAAGCGCATCGAACTGTTCCGTCTCCCGCAGGCCGACAACCAGGCCAAGGTTCGGCTTCGCTTCGCCCAGGCCGGCACCGCTAGTTGGTACTTCGGTGTGGATAACGTCGGATTCTACTCCATCACGCAGGTGGAGAAGCCGTCCATCACCGCACAGCCTGCCGACGCCTCCGTGGTGGTTGGCCAGAGCGTCGTCCTCTCCGTGACCGCCACCGGGCTGGATCCCACGTATCAGTGGAAGTTCGCCGGCGAGGAGCTGGAAGGGAAGACGGGGGCGACCCTGGAGCTGTCCAACGTCCAGGCGGCCCAGGGCGGCCTGTACACGGTCGTCGTGTCGAATGCCGGTGGCTCGACCGAGAGCCGCGAGGCCACCGTCACGGTGCTGCCGCCGCTGGCTGATAACCAGGTGCTGAAATCCGCCCTCTGGGCCTACCTGCCGTTTGACGGCAATTATTCCGATGCCTCCGGTTCCGGCCGCAACGCCGAGGCGCGTGGCACCCCGACATTCGCCGCCGGCAAGGTGGGCACCGGGTCGCTGGGCGTGCTGACCGACTCCGCAAACGGGGTCTTCAACTACGCCACGCTGGGATCCCAGGTTCCCCTGGATGCCACGACGGACTTCACCGTGGCGCTGTGGGTCAAGAAGAACAGCTCTGACAGCGATCCTTCCCTGATTGCGAACAAGGACTGGGACAGCGGCAACAATGCCGGGTTTGTGGTCTTCGTGGACGGAGCCGCGGTGCGGATGAACTACCGCAGCAAGGACGTCGCCCGCCGCGATCTGCGGGGTCCGGCCGTGCTGGGTGCTCCGGAGTGGCATCACGTGCTGGTCTCCTTCGACCGGGATGGCGATTCGGTGCTCTTCGTGGATGGTAATCCCAGTGGCTCCATCGCGATCGGACCCGCCGGCACGCTGTTTGCCGAGGAAGGGGCCGAGCTCAACATCGGTCAGGACGGTTACGGGGACTACAGCCCGGCCTTGAATGCCGAGTTGGACGAGGTGGCGATCTGGGGTCGGACGCTGTCGATTCAGGAGGTCGCTGCGGTCTATCAGGCCGGCGCCCGTGGCGAGAGCTTCCTCGCCGTCCAGTCCACTCCGACGTTGTCCTACACCCGGGATGCCAGCGGCAACCTGGTGATCACGTTCACCGGGGCTTTGCAGTCCTCCACCACGTTGGGTGGCCAGTTCGCGCCGGTCGCCGGCGCCTCCAGTCCCTACACTGTTCCCGCCGGCGCGGCCGACGTGACCTTCTTCCGTTCCGCCAACTGATGGCGGATCGATCCCGCCCGGATCGAGGAGTCCGGGCGGGTGCTGAACTGGCGCTCCTTCCAGGCGCGCTCCTCCTCCCCCGGTGGTGGCTCAAGGGCTATCCCCGGGGCCTGATTTCCCTCTGAGTGGAGGGGATACCGGCGGGCGCCGGCGGTGAAGTTCCGTGTGTCACCCCGGCGCCCGCCCATTTTTTTATCCGAATGAATGCTCCGCAGCGCTCCGTCCCCGTCCTCCCGTCCTCCCGTGATGCCCTCCTGTTCACCCCCGGGCCGCTCACGACGTCGCTTTCCGTCAAACAGGCCATGCTCCATGATGCCGGTTCCTGGCACTGGGAATTCAATGACCGGGTCCGCAGCATCCGCGAGCGCCTGCTCGCCGTGGCAGGGGTGCAGCGGACGGACGGTTGGGAGGCGATCCTGCTCCAGGGCAGCGGCACCTTCGGGGTGGAGTCCGTGTTTCAGACCTGTGTGCCGCACGAGGGCCGGGTGGCGGTGCTGTCCAATGGCGCCTATGGCGAGCGCATGGTCCTCATGCTGCAGCATGCCCGGATCCCGCATGTGGTCCTGAGGACTCCCGAGGACACCCCCAACGACCCCGCAGCACTCGACACGGCGCTGGCCGCGGATCCGACGATCACCCACGTGGCGGCCGTTCACTGTGAGACCACCACCGGCATCCTCAACGACATCGCGGCCCTGGGCGCCGTGGTGCGGCGGCATGGGCGCGTGTATGTCGTGGACGCCATGAGCAGTTTTGGGGCGTATCCCATCGCCTTCGGGGACAGCGGTCCTGATTTCCTCATCTCCTCCGCCAACAAATGCATCGAAGGCGTTCCCGGCTTCAGTTTTGTCCTGTGCCGCAGGTCGCGGCTGCTGGAGTGCGAGGGGCGCGCCCGCTCCCTGAGCATGAATCTGCTCGATCAGTTGAAGGGTTTCGAAAAGAACGGGCAGTTCCGCTACACGCCGCCGACGCATGCGCTGCTGGCCTTCGAGCAGGCATTGAACGAGCTGGACCTGGAGGGGGGGATCACCGGCCGGGCAGATCGCTACCGCCGCAACCATCGTGCGCTGCTGGAGGGCATGCAGCGGCTTGGATTCCGGAGCTATCTGCCGGCCGGGGTGCAGAGCCACATCATCACCAGCTTCCTCTTCCCGGCGGATCCCCGGTTCACCTTTGCCGAATTTTACCGTCGCGTTGCGGAGCGGGGGTTCATCCTTTATCCGGGCAAGATCAGCCAGGCGGACACCTTCCGCATCGGCAACATCGGACGCCTCTTCGAAGCCGACATGCGCGCCGTGGTCACCGCCATTGCTGAGGCGCTCGACGAGATGGGCATCCGGCCGTAGCGCGACCCTGGGCCCGCGTGGGCGGGGCAGCTCGGAGGCGGCCGCGCCCGTTCCACCGGGGACTTGGGTCAGGTGTCCATCGGCGGCAGCGACTTCAGGGCGGCCAGCGCGGCATCGAAATTGTAGGCGCCGACCTGGCGCGAGATTTCCATCAAACCCGCCTCCCAGCGCGTCCCCGCGGCGAGAGCCGCGGCTTCCTCGATCCGGATGGAGGCATCGGCGCTGTCCTCACGAAGCAGCGCCTCCAGTTGATGGATGACCGCGCGGAGGCGGGCGGGATCCATGGGGGCCGGTCCGGGGGATGCCGCCGGTTGCATCAGGGCCGGCAGGGAAAGGTCGAGGGCCTTCCCCAGTTGGGCGAGGGCGGATTCCAGGGCCGGAAGCGCGGCTTCCGCCCCGGCGGCATCGGATGCCTGGGCAGCCTTCTCCACGGCAGCCGCTGCGGCCGCCGTGGCCCGTGCGCCGAGGTTGCCGGCGACTCCCTTGACCGTGTGGGCCAGACGCTCGGCATCTGCCCGGCGTCCCTCCAGGAGGGCTGTCCGGATCGCCGCAGGTGCAGACATCTGCTGCCCGCGAAACTTTGTCAGCAGGCTGTGGTAGAGCCGGCGGTTGTTCGCGACCCGGCGCAGGCCATCCGCGAGGTCCAGGCACTGTGGATCCGGCACGGCGGGGGGCATGGACTCCTCCGGCGAAGCGTCCGGTGCATGGGATGCTTCCGCCATGCCGGTCCGCGATGAGGGAGGAACCGCGGGACCTGGAACCCATCGGGACACCGTGGCGAACAACTGGGCCGGTTCAATGGGCTTGGACACGTGGTCATTCATGCCCTCGTCGAGGCAGCGCTGCCGCTCCTCCACGGTGGCGTGCGCGGTCATGGCAATGATCGGCAGCCGGGCAAACCGTGGGTCTGCCCGCAGGTGGGCGGTGGCCTGATGCCCATCCATCACAGGCATCTGAAGATCCATCAGTACGGCGTCGAAGGCCTGGGGCTCCGCATGGAGCCGTTCCACCGCCTCGCGGCCGTTGGGTGCCGTGGTCACCCGGGCGCCGACGCCCTCCAGCAGTTCGACGGCAATCTGGCGGTTGATCTCGTTGTCCTCCGCCAGCAGGAGCCGGACGCCCTGCAGTGCGGCGGCCGATTCGGCACTGGACGCCGCCACCTGCTTGGTCTCCGAGCGCTGCGGGGCAAAGAGGCTGACGAGCGTGTCCACCAGCATGGACTTGGTCACTGGCTTCAGCAGGAAACCGTCTATCTGCAGCCGCTCGGCTTCGTCCCGCACCTCCTCGCGTCCGAACGCGGTGACCATCACCACCGCCGGGCGGTGTCGCAGGGCCGGGTCCTGCTTGATCCGCCGGGTGGCCTCCAGACCGTCCATTCCTGGCATCCGCCAGTCCATGAGCACCACATCGTAGGGCAGGGTC
>JAFLEG010000471.1 GCA_017302195.1 Verrucomicrobiota bacterium | reverse complement strand
CGCCATTGATCCCGGCGACTTCAGGCGACGCCTTGGACACGCAGCCGGAGATCGGCAGCGGATTGATCGGCGACGGCGTCACGCCGCTGCTCTTCAAGCTCGAAGCCGACACGAAGGCGCTGGCGGTGCAGGATGATCCGTTGAAAATTCGCCTGCAGATCCTGGTCAAGGGTCCCGGGAAACTGGGGGGAGCGCCCCTGCAAAACCGTCTCCGAATCCTCAAGGAGGGGGTCTGGACCGCATCGGACACGGCGGAGATGACGCGTTCCGAGCCCAAGGTTTACGCCTATCTGATGCCCATCTTGTCGGACGAGATCGAACCCGCCGCTGACCGCGGTTTTTTGGTGGCGGAACTGGCCGTCTTGAACGCCGAGTCCGACACCGATTTGGAGGAGTTGGATTTCGGTCTGCGGAAACCGCCGATCGCGCTGGTGCATGGCTACAACACGGAAGGAGACTGGGGGGCTGGGACCCTGGGCATCTTCAAGGCTTCCCGTCCGGACGACTCGCGGGCGGGACCTTTCGTGCATGTCATCCGTTACGGTCAAGAAAAGGATAAGTCGGATCTGGTTACCCGATTGGCGGGCGCGTCGATCAACACGACCTGGCCGCTGGAGAAACTGGTTTCCCTGGTGCATGAACAGTTTCAGAACGCGATGGAGCCCATGAAGACCGAGTGGGCATTCACGCGCCACGACGTCGTGGCGCACAGCCAGGGCGGGCTGCTCACCCGCATGTTGTGTGCGCAGAACCCCAACCACGTCATGCCGCACGGGTTCCGCAACGAGGAGAACTTCAACCGGGGCTGGTTCCACCGGGTGGTCACCATCGGCTCGCCGCACAACGGCACCCGCATTCTCCGGTATATGCTGACGATGAATGATGCCGGGATACCCTTGGGCTTCATGACGCCGCGTCTGGTCTCCGAGTGGATGGTGCTCCGCCGGGTCGCCCAGAAGAAGTTCGATCCGTGGGGTCCGGAGATTGTAAACCTCAACAACCAGCACTCCCACGCGCCATGGTATCCGGATGCCGGCGCCCCCTTTCATCTGGTCCGAACCACCGTAAACGGGGGCCAGACTCCGACACCCGATCACTCGTCGTTGGCGGACAAAGCACTCAACCTGAGCTCCTCCCTTTTTGGCCCTGTGGTGATTCCGCGCGGCTCCGATGGTGTGGTGGACTTCGATTCCATGGCGGCCGCCTCGCCGTTCCCGGATGTGGGCGAGAACGTTTTCACGTTACCCCGCTCGTTGAATGTGGCCCACGCCGTGGCCGCTGCCTTCGGCGGAACGGACGGCGGACAGGTCGATGCCGTGGCCGTGGCAAACCACGTCATCGGGGCTCTCGATCAAGCTGGGATTCCCGCCCGGGATCGGTTTTTTGGCGCCTTCCGTCCACCCCGGCCGCTGCCTTACAACATCCGCGATCAGGTGGACCACGCCGCCCGGGTCCAAAGCAGTCTGCTGAACCTT
The DNA here is from genome assembly GCA_017302195.1 of Verrucomicrobiota bacterium. Lineage (GTDB taxonomy): Bacteria > Verrucomicrobiota > Verrucomicrobiia > Limisphaerales > UBA9464 > UBA9464. The sequence goes on along the minus strand of JAFLEG010000471.1, from coordinate 2,970 downwards.
GATGACTTGGCGAAGCTTGAACCGCCCGATGCCACCCCCCCAAACCGGCGCGTGCGACCGGCCGGCAATGGTCCCAGCACCTTCGCGCTGAAGCTGACGCCCTCCAGCACCCGGCCCGTGGGCAGCCAGGGCGTGCTCTGGTTTGCCGAACTGTTTGGCACCAACGGCGTGTCCCTGGACGGGTTGACCCTGGTGCCGGATCCGGCGAACCCGACCCGGGCCACCTTGGAGGTCGCCGAAGGCGTGCTTGGCGACGTGGTGGCCTACGCCCTCTATCCCTCGGACCATGGCGGCACGGTGTATTCCAAACCGCTGCGCGTGGCTTCCTTCGAACCTTCCAGTCCGGCCGTGGAACTGCGCGTCCTGCCCCAGGGAACTTCCCTGCCCGTCGGCGACGTGGCGCCGGTCCAGTTGCTGGTCCGCCACGAGGACGGCCTGTGGATTCAGCGCCATGTCGCGACGAACGAGATCAGCGTCACGTCCCAGGAACCGCTCACGGTGAATGTGGATGACCCTCTGGCGTGGCGCTGCGTGTCATCGGGCAAGGCCTTGGTCTCGGCGACCTGGCACGGATTGACCCACGAGGCGGAGGTGACTGTGTTTGGTTACCGGGAGGGTGCCTTGCCCGTCCCCGATCCGCTGGTCTGGCTCAAAGCCGACGCCGGGTTGAGCCGCACAAATGACCGCGTGATTTCCTGGACCGACCAGTCCGAGAACGGGTTCGTCTTCACCGCGCCCAGCGAAGCCCGCCGGCCCGCCTGGGAAACCAATGTGGTCAACGGCCTGCCAGCGGTGCGGTTCGGCACATCGCAGTTGGTGGGCAATCTCGGCCGCACCCTCACCAACGCCACCATCTTCACGCTCTGCCGCTTCACTGCGGGGGGCAACTCGGCCGTCGTGTATGCCTTCGGCACGCCGGACTATTCTGGTCTGATGATGTCGCTCGGCCGTCGCAACAGCGACGGCGCAGACCATTACGATGGAGCAGTGAACCGCATTGCCGACAACGTGATCCCCGGTTCGGACTTCCGGATCTTTTCGCAGATGCATGGCGAAGGGGGTGCCGACCGGCATCGTCTCGCGGTCAACCTGCGCACGGTGCTGGATACCCGCACGACGACGGGCCGTGCTTATTCCGCCATCGCCACCAATGTCGTGCTGGGCAAGTGGATCACCGGCACTTCCTACCTCGTCGGCGACCTTGTCGAATGGCTTGTCTATGACCGCGTGCTGGGCGTCGAGGAGCGGTTCGAAGTCGAGGAATACCTCCGGCAGCGGGCCGGCCTCAGCCCGTTTGTGTCTCCGGGCAGCCTTGAACTGAGTTCTGCTGAACTCCTCGATTATGACGTGACCGGGGCTCCCAAGGCCTCCTGGTCGCTGGACTCGGCGAACCGCCAGTTGGTTCAAACCGGCGCCGGGGATCCCTCGCTCGCGCTCTCCGGCTTCGCAGAACCCGGGCAGGTCCTCCGCACCAAGGTCAGCGCCAGCGCCGGATCCGGCGCCCTGGGAGTGGTGTTCGGATATCAGCACCCCGGATCGTTCCACCTGTTCGACTGGCGACAAACCGACAGCAGCGACCCGCAGTGGGGTGCGGCTGCTGCCGGAATGCGGCTGCGTTCCTTTCATCTGCCCGACGGCCAGCAACCCACCGGGGCGGACTTCTGGTCGGGCCTGGACACTGATCGGGTCACGACCTGGCGGACCAACACCCTGCCCTGGGTGGCGGGGCGCGAATACGACGTGGTGGTCCGCATGGGAACGGACGCGACGGTGGTGGAGGTGAGCTATGGCGCCACGATTCTGGAAACCTGGACCGTACCGGAACTGAAGGGGGTGGCGGGACAGTTCGGACATTACGCAAACTTCCTGCCCGAGGCGCGCTTCGGCCCGACGGTATTGCCCGGAGAGGCACCCGTGATCACTGCCGTCGAGCATGGGGTTGAGGGCCTTACCACGGTCCGCTGGATGAACGGCCTGCCACCCTTTGTCCTTGAGTCCACGACCGACCTGTCCCGCGGGGACTGGCAGCCCGCCGGTCCAGCCACGCCCAATCATTCCCGGATCCTCCAGTCCCCGGAGGAATCGCTGCTCTTCCGCATCCGCAGCGCCGGACTGGTTCCCGACGGCGTGGCCGACGGAGGTGGCGGACGATCCCAGACCTTCGGCAACGAGGGCCGGCTGTGGCTCGTCACAAGCACCGCACCGCTGCGCATCGAGGCGGAGAACTTTGACACCGGGGGTGAAGGGGTCGCCTACCACGACACGACGGCGCAGAACCAGGGCGGCGCCTACCGCGAGGAGGCCGTGGACCTCAGCGCGACCGGGGACTTCGGCGGCGGCCATTCCGTGGGGTCCATCGCCGGTGGCGAATGGCTCGACTACTCGGTCCGGGTCGAGGTGGCGGGAGCGTATCGGCTGCGCGCACGCACCGCGCGGGGGTCGTCGGGCGCCCGCGCAGTGCGCTTCCTCTTCAGTGGCGTGGACAAGACGGGAAATCTGGTGGTACCGCCCACCGGGAGCTGGACGTCCTATGCCACCGTCGAGTCCGGGGCGTTTGAACTCCCCGCCGGCACGCAGATCCTCCGTGCGGACATGGCCGGCGGGGGCTTCGACCTGAACTGGATCGAGATCGTTCCGGCAGTCCCGGTGGTGCAGACCCCCTTTGGCAATGACGGCCAACCCTGGGCCGTGGACGCCAACACCGCCACCCGCATCGAGGCGGAAAACTTCGATCAGGGCGGCGAGGGTGCCGCCTACCACGAGACGACGCCGCAGAACACCGGGGGCGTCTATCGCGCCGAGGCGGTGGATGTCTTCGAGACGGCCGATTCCGGCGGCGGCCACACGGTGGCGTCAACCGCGGTTGGCGAATGGCTGGAGTACACGATCGCCGTGCAAACGGCTGGCGAGTACCGGCTGCGTGCGCGCACGTCGCGGGGACAATCCCGCACCCGGACGGTGCGCTTCCTT
>JAFLEG010000470.1 GCA_017302195.1 Verrucomicrobiota bacterium | reverse complement strand
TGAAGTTGAGGTCCCTGTTGCTGCCGGGACTGTCCCACAGCAGGGCGCCTTCGGACGAGATGGCCCGAATCCCGCCACGAAAGCGCAGGTAGGTAACATCCCCCTCACTCACCACCGTCCCGGGCATGCCGAAGCTTCCGGGGTCCGAAGAGAAAAAGACGTTGGTCCACTTGGCATGTCCCGAATGCGTGATCCTGAGGAGGCCTCTTTGGCTTCCAATTACATAGTCGCCATCCGTCAGCACGGCGGCCCCAATGGTCTCGGCCCGGCGGGACCAGCGGCGCTGGGTTCCCGGTTCATGGCAGAGCACCCGGTTCGCACCGACCAGGAGCACGGATCCGTCGTGGCCGGTGAGCGACACCAGCACCCAGCCGCCCAGGTCCTCCAGGGGGGAATAGCCCCGAAGACGGCCGGTGGTTGAGTCGAGGGCGATCAAACGGCCGCCGTTCGCCCGCAGGACCGGGGCATAAAGCACTCCTTCCTGGCCCAGGGTCATCGGACCCGGATAATCCTCACCGGGCTCCGGCAGCGTAGGGACGAAAATCACCGGAGTGCCGTCCGCCGAGAACTGCGCCAAGCCGGTTCGGGCATGCACCCAGATCCGGTCCTGTTCGGTGACCAGGGGCGGATTCAGAACCCGGGAAGGCAGGGGGCGGCGCCATCGTTCGACGCCGTTCCGATGCAACGCCACCAACTCGGATTGGGTTTCCGAGCCGACGACCGCAACCAGCGATCCGTCCGAGAGCATTGCCAGGCCCCGGATCCCCTCGCCCACCACCGTCCGCCACAGAAACTTCTCCGCGGTGATTTCGACGGACGGAGACTCCGGTCCCAGCTCGGAACCACGCATCGCCCGGATCCGGTACCGGTAGCGGTTGCCCGGCTCGAACTCGAAGTCGCTCCACGGGTTGAACGCCGTACGGACAATCCGTGTGGCGCCGCCTCCGTCTGGCGCGGTGTCCCGCCAGACTTCGTAGTACCGTGCTCCAGGAACGGAATCCCAGGCAATCTGCAGGCTGCCCTCATCGGTTACCCTGGGTTGCGACGGCGCCTGGAGGGACACCGCAGGAAACGGACTTCGACCGCGGTTCGCCGGATCGGACTGCCATTTCGGCCAACCGCCGGTGGCGGGCGCGGCACCGGTGTGGATGCACCAGAGCGTGCCCCCCTCATCGGCGACCAGAACTGTTCCATCGGGGAGAAAATTCAGGTGCGCGGAAACCGGCCCGGAGAGTGTTCGCTCCCAGATCAGGACGCCGTTGGCATCCACGGCGAAGAGCCTTCCGGCCTCCGTTGCCGCCACCACCACGCCTCCGTCGAGGACCAATGGAGTTGCGCGGATGGCGGCGCCGGCCTCCGCGGACCACAGTTCCATGCCGGACGCGGTGATCGCGTGCAGCCGGTTGCTCGCGCTGCCGAAGCAGAAGACTCCGTCGGGTCGAAGGACCGGACTCGACGTCGCCTCCGCCCGATCCCAGAACGCGTGCTGCTGTCCGTCGGCGTGGTGAAGCGACACGCCCGACTTGACGGGAATGGCGAGGGTGTCCGCGACGCCCAGGGCCGGCGCGCCGATCACGTCCCGCACGATGAGGGACACCGCGTTGGAGACGCCGCCCGCGCCACCCGTGCCGCTGTTCCGTCCCGTGCTGAGATAGATCAGCGTCCCGTCGCCGCCCACCTGCGGAGGCAGCCCAGGCAGCGGCACCAGGTGGGTGAGGGGCGGTTCCGCCAGAGGACCGCGGTGGCGGACGGATCCATCCGGGTTGACGACGACGTAGGTCGTGCCCCGCGCGGGGTCCACCCCGCCCAGGTGCAGGGCTCCGTCCGGGGCCAGCGCCGCTCCCGAAGCTTCGTCCAGTCGCAGTGCCAGCCGCCAGGAAGGAAAGCCGTTGGCGTTCACGGCCCGCACCACCCCGTTGCTACGGGTGAGAAACACCTGCCCCGCCCCGCCCACGATGGGCGGCCTGTGGTCCCGCTCGGCCAGGTCGAGACGCCAGAGCTCCGAGCCGTCGGACCGCAGCGCCACCAGGACGTCGGGCCCCGGCGCCGGGGAGGTGAGCACCGAGTAAATGGCTCCGTCAGGTCCGACGGCGGGAGTGCCCCAGCGATGTCCCGGGTGTCCGACCTGCCATACCACCGCGCCCGGGTCGGATGCCGCTAGGGCGTTCAGCAGCAGTCCGCACCATGGCGCCAGGGCGATCCATCGGCGAGAACGCGGGAGGGGAGGCGTCGGGGAGACGGCATTCATGGTTGAGTGGTGTAAACGGTTAATGTTTACAACAATCAATTTTCACGGGCACGTCAAGGATCAGTTTCATGCCGGGTGGGGCTCCAAAGGGGGCGGAACAGTCATCGGGTTGCTGTTCAATGCAGCCGAGCGGGCGGTCGTCGAGCGGGATCGGGCAGAGGCACGGGAGTGCGGACTCCGTCGGAGGTGAGGACTCCGGTTGCGTGGGGGGGCTCCGGTGGGGGCAACAGGGATTGCGGCGGCGCAGGAGATGGAGCGCGCCGACCAAATTTTGACGCCTGCAGGGCCACCCGTCAGCTTGTGCACCGCATGAAGCCGATGGCACTGATCCTGGCGATTCTCGCCACCACGACCGCGCTGACCACCTTCGCCGCCGACACACCCAAGACGGGCGACCTGGCGCCGAAGATCGAGGCGCGGGATCAGGCCGGCAACCCGTGGAAGCTCGCCGACCAGATCCAGAAGCAGGTGCTTCTGCTGTACTTCTATCCCAAGGACGACACGCCGGGCTGCACCAAGCAGGCCTGCGGGCTCCGGGACCAACTGGGCGACCTGCAGAAGGAGGGGGTGGCTGTGGTCGGCGTCAGCCGCGATGATGCCGGGAGCCACCAGCGCTTCCGGGAAAAGTTCCAGCTCAACTTTCCCCTGCTGGTGGATGTGGACGGCAAGCTGACCGAGGCGTTTGCGGTCCCGATGGAAGGCAAGCCCCTATCCCGCCGGGTCAGCTTCCTGATCGGCAAGGATGGCCGGATCCTGCACGTCACCGACAGCCGCGACGCCCAGGTACACCTCGACGAAATGAAGGCCGCCATCGCCGCCACCAGGCGGTGATTCTTGCCGTTTGCGTGGCGTGCCGGCGACCGGCTTCACGGAGCGCAGTTGCAAAACGCCCGTGCGTTCCGCCCGCTTGCCGGCGGGGGCGTCCATTCCTACTGTGCCGCCCATGCAGTTAACCGCAGAGCAGCAGCAGCAGGTCCGCCAATGGGTCGCCGATGGGCTCAAGCTTTCCGAGGTCCAGAAGCGTCTGGAGACCGAGTTCGGGCTTCGGCCCACCTACATGGATGTCCGGTTCCTGGTGGACGACCTCCGGGTGATGCCCAAGGACCCGGATCCCCCGAAAGCTCCGGAGCCGGGTGCCGTGGTCAGCCCGGCCAGCGCTCCGGAGCCGGCCCTGGGAGGAGTCCGGGTCACGGTGGACGCCGTGACGCGTCCCAACGCGATGGTCAGCGGGCGCGTGACGTTCAGCGATGGTCAGGGGGCCGCATGGCTCGTGGATCAGTATGGGCGTCCTGGACTGGTTCCGGATGTGAAGGGATACCGGGCCACCCAGCAGGACATGCAGGAGTTCCAGATCGCCCTGGAGAAGGAGCTGGTGCGTCTCGGGCTGTGAGCGGGCGGCGACAAACCGGGGCGGACCGGCGGTCCCATGCATCTCTCCGGGCCTTCCATTCGTTGTGATCATGAATGGCGGCTTGGATCATGACGGCGGGGGGGCTGGCAGCGGGCGCTATGGCGGGCTTTTGTTTTTTTCCAGGGGCTGGCATGGTGACGGGTGTTGAGCGGCCGGCGATGAACCTGTCACCCGACGAAGCCAGGGAGGAGGATGCCGCGGTGTTTGCCCGGGTTGCCGGGGGTGATCCCGCTGCATTTGCCGAGTTTTTTGACCGGCATTCCTCCCTTCTGTATGGAGTTGCCTTGAAAATTCTGGGGAACGAGCAGGATGCCGAGGATGTGCTCCAGGATGCCTGCGTCCTGCTCTGGGAACGCGCGCCCTTGTATCGGCCCGGACTCGGCCATCCGGTGGCCTGGGCGGTGGCCCTCACCCGCAACAAGTCCATTGATCGCCTGCGCGCCTCCCGGCGTCGCACCGAGGTGATGGGATTGGCGGCCGAGGAGCCGGTGGCGGCGCCCGGCGCCGGGGTGACCTCCGTGGACCGGGTGATTTCGGCAGAGGCGGGGGAGGCGGTGGCCCGTGCGCTGACGACGCTGCCCGTGGAGCAGCGTGAGGCCATTGAGCTGGCCTTCCTGGGAGGGTTGACCCAGCAGGAGATCTCCCAACGGCTGGGCCAGCCCCTGGGCACCATCAAGGCCCGGATCCGACGTGGCATGCTCGCGTTGAGGGACGTTTTGGAGGGCCAGTCATGACCTGTACCCGGCTTCAGGAACTTGCGGCAGCCTATGCCCTGGGCGCGCTGGAT
>JAFLEG010000469.1 GCA_017302195.1 Verrucomicrobiota bacterium | reverse complement strand
GCCGCCACGGCGCGCGCCACCGCGGGCGTCTCGATGCGGGCGATGATGCCGTCCCCGCGCCAGTCGCGCACCCACGCCGGCGGATCCTCCCCCCGGCCCGCCTCGGCCAGCCAGAGGGTCCAGGGACCGTGCTCCCGCAGCCAGGCCCGGACCCCGTGCAGCAGTTCCCGGGCGTAGGCGTTGGAGGTCTCGATCAGCAGGGCGACCTTGCGGGAGCCTTTCATGGGGTGGCGGCGCCTCCCGGCGCCAGGGCCCGGCGGACCTCCGCGGCCTCATCCGCGGACTGGCGCCGGAACAGGGTGTAGGTGTTGGTCGCGCTCACCGTGTCCCCAGCGGCCAGCCTCCGCTGCACCCCCAGGGTTTCCAGTTCCATATAGGGCACGGGATCTGGATTGGAGTACACCTCCACCGAACAGCCGTCGTCGGCATACGCGCCGCCCGCCACCCGCGGGATATCAATCCGAAGCAGTTCGGTCGCCCCGACCCACAGCATCGCGGTTCCGTCGTTGCCCACCTTGTACGAATTGGCGGTATCCCGGGTCAGCCGAAGCAGGTCCCCCTGTCGGGACACCGCGGGCGGCGACGCTCCCCACAGCGCACTGGTGCCGGAGGCAAAGCGGGATCCCTTCGGAACCGGCACATAGACAGCCACCGGATCAGCCATCTGGGTGATCACCCACACCCCGACGGTCACCGGATCTCCGGACACCTTGTGGTAGGTGGTCTCGATGGCCATGGAGGACCCGCCCGTCGGAACGACGACCCGCCGCTCGGTCCGGATTCCAAAGCGCGGGCTCACCCCGGAGATGAGACGCAGGGCCCCATCCTCCACGCGCGCCTCCACCGCCGCCGCATCGAAGACATCCGGAGGCGGCCAGCTCCAGAGGCTCTGCGGCGCCGGCCAGGTCTTGTCGCCTCCGAAGCTTCCGTGGGAGGCCGTCCAGGGCGCCTCCGGCATCGGCTTGCCCGCCAACTGCGGATTCTCCCAGAACGGCCCCTGGGTCGCGCCGCACCATCGAAATTGCATCACGCGCCCCACCGCCGGAACGACCACGGCCTCCACCTGTCCGTTCGACACCACCCAGGCATCGCTCCATCCGAGATGATTCGTCGTCGCAACGGCCACGGCCGCCCTGGCGTCCATTTCACTGGAGCCGGACACCGCCAGACAGGCCATGAGCATTCCTGCCCGAATCCGTGAGTGCATGGGCGGACCCTCCCGGGTGCGGGACCAGATCTCAAGCCAGCGGTTGGGCACCCGCCAACCGCGTAAATCACTTCCGCGCCCCGGAAAACAGGATCACCAGGTCCACGATGAACAGCAGCACGATGGTCGCCTCCAGGATCATCATCCAGCGGTTGCCCTGGTCGGCCTTCAGCAACTGGTGCAGCTCGCCCATGGTCTTGAGCTTGTCGTCCACCGCCCGGTGCCAGTCGGACAGATGAAACCGCGCCGCCACCGCCTCATACACCCGGGCCAGATGCCAGTCGCCGATGAACTTGGACAGGTTGGACAGCTCATCGGAGAAGCGGGCCATGTCAATGCGCAGCTCCCGGAGCTCCCGGAGCACGTCCGCCCGGCGTCGCAGCGGATTCTCCCCCAGGTCGCGGTAGCTGCGCTCCAGCACGCCGTCGAGCAGGCGGTCATAGGCCTCCAGTTCCGCGAGCTGCAGGTTGGCCAGCTCCAGGATGTGGATGGTTTCCGCGAAATCAGAGGGCTGGTCCACCAGCAGCGCCGCATCCCAGTCAATCACCAGCAGGTCGTCCTCGTAGTAGCTCAGGCTGCGGCTGGTGGACTCCATCATCTCCTGCCGGGACAGCCGGGCGCCGGCCTCCTGGGTGAGCAGCGCCGCCACGGACCGGCGGTGATTTTCCAGCCACACCTCGGCGCGGATCGGCGCCCCCGCCTCGGAGAGCACCGGTGCGTTCAGGCAGAACACCGTGTAGGCCTCCTCGTGGGCCAGCTCGTCAATCGGGCGGGCGATGTGTGGCGCCAGGGCCCTGCGCACCTCCTCCGCCAGCCGCCGCACCTCGTCGTTCAGCGCCCCGTTGCTGAACTGCAGATCGTGGTACGCGACCAGGTCCTCCAAATGCGCCATCTCAAACGGCACCCGGACCGCGATGCTGATCGCGCCAATCGGAAGCAGCTTGATCGAGGTCTGAATCCGCAGGCTTCCCCCCGGACCGATGCGCTCCTGGACCGGCATGCGGACCAGCGACGGCTGGTGAAAGAGCAGATGGCGCGGATTCCGCCGGCTGGAATCCATGCTGAACTGGGCCACTGGCTGCCCAAGAAGTTCCCGCACCGGCTCGCGGTGCATCTCGTACGCGATGTCGAAGGCGTAGAGATACACCACCTCCCCCTTCAGCCGGTGGGTGGAAGCCGTGGAGTCCATGGCGGCAAACTACGCTTTCCGGAGGCGGCGGCCAAGGACCCGCACAGGGCGCATCTCATTCTCGGAAGGGGAGCGTGCGCCTTTGGCGTGCGGAATCGGGCGTCCCGCCCGGTTCTTCGTCCACTGACCTTGCTTCGTGGGCATGGCTGCGAACTGAGGCATGGGAGCCAAACAGTCCACAGAGGTCCGGCCGGGACGCCCGGACCCACACACGGGACGCGTGTGCACCCCATCCCAAAGCATGCCGGCGTGGCACCGGCCCCATGCAAATCCGCGTGATCCCGGTCGAACGGACGTCCGGTGGATCGCACGTCTCGGGGCAATCAGCCGCGTTGTATTGCCGGAGTCGTGCTGCCGGCGAACCGGTTCAAGGCCTCCAGCACGCCCTCACCACAGACCTTCGAGGCCAGATAGCCGCCCTCGGCCACCACCTGGGAGCGCACCTGGGGCAGCCCGTTGGCCGGTGTCGCCAGCCAGTGCGCGACCGTCCGGCGGAGCATGGACAGGTCATTGAGGTGATCGCCCGCGGCGAAGGTCTGGCCGGCCCCCAGGCCCAGGAGGCGCTGGATCTCCTGCAGCGCGGTGCCCTTGCTGTAGGCCCGGTGGCTCAGGCGCACATAGACGTCATTGCGCACCGGGACCAGTTCCGGCGCCCCGAGGCAAAAGCGCTCCAGTTCGGACTGGATCGAATCCATCTGCGCGTTGGTCCTCGCGATGGCGCAGATCGGCGACCACATGTCGCGGTAGAAGGTCGCGTCGAACCGCTGCTCCAGCCCCGCCGAAAGCCGCGCCAGCGGCTGCGCATGCCGCTCGAAAATTTCGGCGTGATCCCGGATGCAGGCGCCATTCCAGGGCTCCACCGATTCGTAGTGGCCGCCCACGTGCCGGTGGATCTCCCGCTCCACCGTGACCACGAAATCGGGCCGCGCCCGCAGGTGGGCGCGGCCCATGGATTCCATCAGGCTGGCCAGGTCCCTTCCGGTGTTGATGACCCAGGTGACGCCCTGTCCCTGCAGGGAGATCAGGCGGTCCTGCAGCGCCTCCGGAACCGGCGAGTGGGCGAAGTCCTCGTGGATCGTCCCGTCGAAGTCCGTCGAGATCAGGCGCAGGGGGGCAACGACGGGCCCGGGGTTGCTGGTCATGGATCCTGGATGATCAGCCCTGAACGACACCGCTCACCGACCGCGCGGGAGGGCGCTGGTGCCGGCATACACCGCATTGGGTCCCAGCAACTGCTCGATGCGCAGGAGCTGGTTGTATTTGGCGGTGCGGTCGGTGCGGCTGAGGGATCCGGTCTTGATCTGCCCGCAGTTCGTCGCCACCGCGATGTCCGCGATGGTGGCGTCCTCGGTCTCGCCCGAGCGGTGGGAGAGCACCGCGGTGTAGCGGCTGTTCTGGGCGAGCCGGACGGCATCCAGGGTCTCGGTGAGGGACCCGATCTGGTTGACCTTGACCAGAATCGAGTTCGCCGTGCCGGTCTCGATGCCCTTCTGGAGGAACTTCACGTTGGTGACGAAGAGGTCGTCGCCGACCAACTGGGTCGTACCACCGAGCTTGTCGGTCAGCTTCTTCCAGGTCTTCCAGTCCCCCTCGGCGCAGCCATCCTCGATGGAGACGATGGGATAGTCCCGGCAGAGCTTCACGTAGAACTCCACCAACTCGTCGCCCGAGAGCTTCTGGCCGGTGCTCTTCTTGAAGACGTAGGTCTCGTTGCCGGTGTAGAACTCGGAGCTGGCCACGTCGAGGGCCAGGTAGATCTGCTTGCCCAGCTTGTAGCCGGCGTCCTTGACCGCGGCGGCGATGGCGTCCAGCGCGGCCTCCGCGCTCTCCAGCTTCGGCGCAAAGCCGCCCTCGTCGCCGACCGCCGTGCTCAGGCCCTTGGCCTTCAGCACCGACTTCAGCGCGTGGAAGATCTCGGTGCCGCTGCGCAGCGCCTCGGAGAACGAATCGAAACCGACCGGCAGCACCATGAATTCCTGCAGGTCGACGTTGTTGTCGGCATGCGCGCCGCCGTTGATGATGTTCATCATCGGCACCGGCAGCACCGGCGCGCGGCCGTTGGCGAGGTACTGCCACAGCG
>JAFLEG010000047.1 GCA_017302195.1 Verrucomicrobiota bacterium | reverse complement strand
GATGACATCGGGATACAACGTGCCTTGCACGAGGTATTTGATGCCCTTCAACTTTTTGGACTCCACCTCAAAATTTTTGATGAAGAGACGACCGATAATCTTTCGCTTCCGCTCGGGGTCGGTCACACCGCGCAGCTTCCGCAGGAACAGGGCGCTGGAATCCTCGTACTGAAGCCGGATCTTGAAGTGGCGTCCGAAGACCTCCTGCACCACGTCGGCCTCACGGGCGCGGAGGAGTCCGTTGTTGACGAAGATGCAGGTCAACTGGTCGCCGATGGCCCGGTGCAGCAGCGCCGCCGCCACGCTGGAGTCCACGCCGCCCGAGAGGCCCAGGATCACCCGTTCGGATCCCACCTGGGCCCGGATCTCCTCCACCGACTGCTCCAGATAATTGCGCATCGTCCAGGAGCGTCCGCAGCCGCAGATCTTGTGGACGAAATTCGAAACCACCTCGCGCCCGCGCGGCGTGTGGACGACCTCGGGATGGAACTGGATGCCGAAGAACCGCCGCTTCGGATGCTCGATGGCGGCGTAGTCGGAGTTGCCGGTGGTGCCGACGACCACGAAGTCCTTGGGCAGGCGGGTGAGCTTGTCACCATGGCTGTTCCACACCTGCAACTGCCGGGGCAATCCGGAAAAGAGCGCGCAGTCCGCATCGGCGATGGTCAGCGTGCCCTTGCCATACTCGCGCTTCGGACCCTTCTCGACGCGGCCGCCGAGATAGTGCGCCAGCAACTGCACGCCGTAGCAGATGCCCAGGACCGGCACGCCGAGGCCAAAGATCTTCTTGTCGGCCATCGGGGCGTCCGGCGCGTACACCGAGGACGGTCCGCCGGACAGGATGATCCCCTTGGGCGCCAGCTTCGCGATCTCGGACGCCGGGGTATCGTGGCGCAGGATGGTCGAATACACGCTGCATTCCCGGACCCGCCGGGCGATCACCTGGGTGTATTGGGATCCGAAGTCGAGAATGACGATCTGCTCGTTCATGGGCGGCGTTGCAAAAAGAAAGGTTCTGCCGTCCGTGGATTCCCTTGGCGAGCGTTTTCTGCGGAGGAACGGCGATGGGGAAAGGATGAAGTATGAAGGATGAGGGATGAAGAGAAGGCCGTGGGAGATGAGGCGGCGGCTGACTTCCTCTGCCCTCTTCCTCCTGAACACTGAAAACTTGAAACTGAAAACTTCCCTTCGGACGAGCCATGCGCGTGTGGAGGCGGCCCCACGAGGATTCGCCCCGACGCGTACGCCAGAAGTGGCGTCCGCCCATGGAGTGCGGCGGCGCAGCGCAGCGGAGACGCCGCCTTGGAATGAAGGGTGGGTGGGAGTCGGGCGTTCATTTCCGTCCCCGGGTGCAGTTCCCGGCCGACGCCAAAGCGGTGGCAAGCCACCGCAGTCCCAAGACGCACGTTGCCTACTCCCGGTGGGGCGAACCTCCGAGGGTGCCCGTGTGGAGGTGCCACCACGTCCATTCCCCGCAACCCGTACGGCTCGTTGAAAACTCGCCCCACCTTGGTCGGGAGGGTTCCGATCAGAATGCCGAGCCGCCACCCGTCGTCGCCCGGGCAGTTCTTCGGACCCGGAGGATCCGCGCCGAATCCCATTCGATCGGCACGGTGTCGCGAATCATCACCCAGGGACGTCCTTCCCGAACGCCGCGTTCCAGCTCGATCACCTCCGCCGGCGTCCACCGGAGTCCGTCGGACGACGCCTCCACAAGGTACCGGACCCCGGCATCCGCAGCCGACGGAAGCTCATGGGTGAGGGTGCGATAGCGGTGCCCTTGCAGAGAGATGACCCCGCCTTCCGCCTCGATCAGGTCCGGGAAACCGGAGCGGGCCCCGATCGCGGACGTCCCCGCAAATGTCACCGCTCCCCCGCCCCGCCGCGATCCGGATGTTGTCGCCATCGCGAAACCGCCCGGGGCCGGCGGAAGGACTTCGAGCCTCAGGAAATCGTAACGGATCCAGGACGAGATCCCGGACACGATGGGACCGGTCCGCACCACCTCCAGGGAGGTGGCGCCCGCGCTGGCGGCGACGCTGGCGGCGGAAAACTCCACGGTGAGCGTGGTGGCCTGGGTCACCGTCTGGGTCAGCAGAGTGGTGGTGGCTCCCCACGCATTCCGGAAACGCAGGGACATTGTGTGGGTGCCAAACCCGGTCTGGGTCACGCCGTTCACGGAGTAGCCCCCGGTGGCAAACTCCGCGGTCCATCGGAGCATCGCGCCCGGTGCAACGGAGGCGCTGGAAAGCACGAGGTGGGCCCGGTTGGTGCGGTCGCCCTCGGTGTGTCCGCGCTCCCAGGCCAGCGAAGGTTCATCGCGCGGTACCAGCAGGGGCGCGGTCAGCCCGTTGAAGCCCGCCGGATACGCGCCGGTGAAAAAGAAATCATCGTCAGGCCCGGGATTCGCCGAAGGATTGGCGTCGTAAATGGGATCCCCGGGCTCCCGGGTCACCGCGCCCGGACGCGGGTCGTTCATTCCGTTCTGGCTGCTGAACTCCCCATGCGGGGTGTAAGGCGATACCCCGGGGGAATCATCCACGCCAATCTGCCACACGGACCGCGGGTTTCCCGTGACGGTCACCGTGAACTGGCGGGTATCGCTCAGGGACGGCACGCCGTCGTCGGTCACCCGCACCGACACCGGATGGGCACCCGGCGCCTGCGCTTCGGTCGGCGTCCACGCCACCACACCCGACGGGCTCACCGTCAACCCCGCGGGACCGCTCATCAGCGAGAAGGTCAAGGCCTGGGGCGGGAGATCGGCGTCCCCTGCCTGCAGGGCAAACGTCAGTGGTTCGAGCGCCACCGCGTTCCGATCTCCCGGCGGCACCATCACCGGTGCCTGATTGCCGGCGGCCAGGGCCTCCAGGCGCAGGTAATCGTAGCGGATCCATGAGGAGGTTCCGGAGACCACCGGCCCCGTCCGCACCACCTCGATGGAGTTGGCTCCCGCGGTGGCGCCGACGGCCGGGGCCGCAAACTCCACCGACAGCGTGGTCGCCTGCGTGACGGTCTGGGCCAGGACCTGGGTGACCACCCCCTGTCCGTTGCGGAAGCGCAGCACCATGGCATGCGTCCCGAAGCCCGGCTGGGTGATGCCGCCGACCGAGAAGCCGCCGGTGGCGAACTCCATCCGGAGCCGGAGTATCGTTCCCGCACCCACCTGCCCGCTGGAGAGCACGAAATGCACCCGGTTGGAACGATCCCCCTCCGTGTGTCCGCGTTCCCAGGCCAGCCCCGGTTCATCCGCCGGCACCGGGAGCGACGCGGGCAGGCCGTTGAAACCGGCCGGGTACGTTCCGGTGAAGTAGAAGTCATCATCCGCACCGGGATTGGCGGACGGACTCGCGTCGTGGAGGGGGTCGCCGGGAACGCGCGTGACCAGGCCCGGCGGTGGATCATTGCGGCCGTTCTGGTTGCTGAGCTCCCCGTGCGGAGTGTAGGGGAGCACCGAGGGCGAATCGTCGGTGCCGATCTGCCAGACGGTGCGGGGCAGCTCGACCACGGTGACGGTGAACTGACGCGTGTCGCCCAGGGAGGGAATCCCGTTGTCGGCGACGCGCACCTGCACCGGATAGGTCCCGGGCCCCTGGGACTCGGAGGGGGTCCACGACACCAGGCCGGCGGTGCTGACCGTGAGTCCCGGCGGTCCGCTGACCAGGGAATACGTCAACGCCTGCGCCGGCACATCGGAATCCGATGCCTGCAGGGCCATGAGCAGCGGTGCCAATTCGGCCACGGTCCCGTTGGGAGGCTGTGCCAGGACGGGAGGTTGATTGCCGGCCGGCAGGGCCTCGATGCGGAGAAAGTCGTAGATGATCCACGGGGTGATCCCCGCGACGCTCGGCCCGGTGCGCACGATCTCGAAGGTGTTGGCTCCCGGGGTGGCCCCGACGGCGGAGGCCAGCACCTCCAGGGTCACGGTGGTCATCTGCGACAGGGTCCGGGCCTGGAGGTCGGTGGTCGCGCCCAACCCGTTCCGGAAGCGGAACACCATGTCATGGGTGCCAAAACCCGGAGTCGCGCCCGCGCCTGAACTGCCGCCCGAGGCAAATTCCGCGGTAAACCGCAGCACCGTGCCCGGTCCGGTCTGCGTGCTGGAGAGCACGAAGTGCACCCGGTTGGTGAGATCGGCCTTGGTGTGCGACCGCTCCCAGGCGATGGGTGGCTCGTCCAACGGCACCCACCGGACCGCCGGAAGCGCGTTGAATCCCGCGGGATACTCCCCGGCGAAATGGAAGTCATCGTCGGCTCCGGGATTGCCGGCGGGATTGGCGTCGTACACCGGATCCCCGGGCCGGCGCGTCACCAGGCCGGGCGGAGGATCATTCAGACCGTTCTGGATGCTGAACTCCGCATGCGGCGTGTACGGGGACACCGCCGGATTGTCATCGGTCCCAATCTGCCATACCGACCGGATCGTGGAGGCCACGGTGATGGAGAAGGTCTCCTGGTCCGACATCGGGGCACGCCGTTGTCCGTCACCCGCACCGTGACCGCATGCACGCCTCCCTGCCCCTCCGCCGGAGTCCACACCAGATGGCCGCCCGCGGATACCGTCATGCCGGCCGGACCGGACACCAGCGAATGGGTCAGGGCGTTGGCCGGGACATCGGAGTCCGATCCGGACAATTGAAGGCTGACCGGGACGAGGAGTTCCGCATTCCGGTCGGCGACCGGTATCAGATTCGGCGCCGTGTTGACCGGCGGCACTCCGGTGATGCCCTGGATCCACGGGAGGTTGGACGAAATTCGAACCGCGTAGAGCCGTCCCGGAACATCCGCAGGGCCATTGACCACCAGTTCAAAGGGATCCTCCCCCTCGCCACCCGCCGCATCGCCGTCCAGGTCGCGGTACAGGCCGCCAAAATCAAACACGCATCCGAACAGCGTGCCGGAGTCCGGTGCGGTGCGGAACGCCGCCTCGGTATCCACCAGCACTCCGGCCAGCTTCCACACCAGGTCGGCAGGATCCTTCAGGAACAGGGCGCCGCCGCTGTCGCGGTTGCCCAGGCCGGCCTCGTTGACATTGGTGCCGTCAAAGCGGTTGAACTCCATGACCAGCATCTGGCCATTGGCCAGGTAGGGCGGGTTCGCTGGAAAATCCCGGGCGTCGGTGATGGTGTTCTCCCCCCAACGCAGGGTGCCCCCCGTCGCGGAATTCATCCAACCCCACCCGCGGAGCGAATTCTCCCCGAGCCCGCCGACATGCACCTCAAAACCGCGGGTCACCCCGCGCCCGAACAGGACCGCCCCCATCCCCACCTCGTCCGACCGGAAATAGAGCGGGGCAAATCCGGGGAAGGTGCCGCTGACCCGCCAGACCGTGAGGTCCGATCCCGGACTCGAGGTCTTGGCCACCGTCGTGTAGGAGACGCCATGGAGCACGAACAGGTCGCCCACCACACCGCCCAGGTGCTTCGCCGTGACAAAATGCTGCGGGGCGATGGCGATGCCCGAGCCAACGCTGAAGGCTCCGACCCAGTCCCAACCGCTCCCGGCCAGCGCGCCGGCGGGCGCAGTGGTGTTGAAGGCCGGATCCCCGGTGGAACTGAAGATCAACCCCAGCGTCCGAGGGGTCCAAAGTGCCGCGGCCAGCAGCACCGCCACGCCACCGCGAAGGCCGGCTCGGAAGCCCAGGTTCAGCATTCCCCAATTAGATCAAGAAAACCCGACACCGACGAGTGAAAATGCGTTGGACGGCAACACCGCACCCGGACGGACGGGGTCCCCGGCGTGTCCGCTACCAGGGGGCGGCGGGTCGGGACACCGGTGCGGGGCGATGCTGCCGGAGGAAGGACTCCACCTGATTCCACACTGCGGCCTGCGACTCCGGCGAGCCCAGGGTGTGCCCGCCCTGGTGTCGCGTGACCATTTCCACCGGAGCCCCGTGGCGCGCAGCGGCCTCGCACAACCGGCGGCTTTGGGACCAGGGCACCACGGAATCGTCCGCAGCGTGCAGCAGAAGCAGTGGCGTGAGGAGATTGCGGACCGGGGGCAGGTCCGGCAGGCGTCCGGTCGGCGAACCGGAGAGCCACTCCCGCTGCCATCGCGAGGCGAAGCGGGGTTCCTTCCGCCGTGCCTCCTGAAACCACCGGCGAAGGTCAAACACCCCGCCGACGGACGCACCGCCACGATACGGACTGTCGGGTGCGAGCAGGGCGGCCAGCGTGAGGTAGCCGCCAAAGCTTCCCCCGGCAACGGCCACCCGGGCCGGATCGGCGAGCTGCTGATCCACCATCGCGGTCACTCCCGATGCGAGATCCGAAACCGCGACATCGGCCCAGCGTCCGGCGCCCGCCTGCTGGAACCGGTGGCCGAATCCCGCCGACCCCCGGTAGTTGATCTGCAGGACCGTCCAGCCGCGGGACGCCAAGAATTGGGACTCGGCAGACCATCCCCAGTGATCCCGGGTCCAGGGACCGCCGTGCGCCAGGACCACCAGCGGCCCGGCCGCGGCATCGGGTGTGCGTGTCACGTACCCGCTCAGCAGACTGCCATCCCGGGCGAGCAGGGTGATCGGCGCGCGCGGGACACCCAGGGGAACCGGGAGTCGCTGCGGTGACTCCAGCCAGCGCGGATGCCCGGGAGACTCGCGAAGGACCACCGCATGCCGCACTGGCTGCCGATCCGAGACATTCTCAAACACGCCGGTGAGTCCATCGTCCGAAAGCTCAAGGGGTCTCCAATGGGTCTCCGGATTGGACGCCGCCAGTTCGCGAGCGGCCTGCTCCCAGCCGGGATCGGACCACTGCGTGTGGGGCCGGAGGCGCTCCCAGGACACCGCCGCAGGAACGCCGGCGATCAACAGGGGCGCGCCGGTGATGTCAAAACGGTCATCCGAAGCCACCCGGGGACCGAGCCGCCCGGCGGCAACATCCAGGGCCACCAGACCCAGGGTATCCCGGTCCTGCCGGCAGTTTACCCAGGCGCGCGAACCATCCGGAGCCAGCGCGGCCAGCGTCGCCGGATCCCCAAAGGCGTCGAAGGCCGCCACACGGGTCCAGTGCTCCCCGCTCCCGGATGTCGGGCGCACCCGCAACTCCCGCCGGTCGCCCGTCACCGCCATCGCCACACGGGCGGCGCCGGTTCGGTCGGCCAGCCACTGGACCACGTCGCCGGGATTGCGGGCGACCACCCGGCTGCGTCCGGTCGCGATCTCCACCGCCAGCAGGTCGAGCCAGGGGCCGGATGCTTTCGTCCCGCGCCGGTCGGACGCCCAGCCTTCCACGAGGACGATGCCGCCGCTCCGCGGTTGCGGATGACTCAACCGGATCCAGGTGGCGCCATCGGCAGCCGCGAACGGACGGCACGTCCCCTCCCGCGGATCAAGCAGGAAGAACCCACCCCCTCCCGGGCGGGTCGCCAGCACGGCCAGAAGATCCTCCCCGAGCCAGGCGGCATCGGCCACCTGTTGTCCCTCGGGAAGCGATGCCTGCCGCCGCCGTGCCGGTTGATGGCTGTCGAGAATCCAGAGGACGTGTCCGGAGTCCCCGGGCGCCGCCCCTGCCACCTGCCGCCCCTCAGGCGACAGCCGGAGCCAGGACCACCCGGGCGGCTGAAACCATGCGGCATCCGGCAGGGCCTCCCCCCGCGCCACGCACAGCCGGCCCATCAGCGCCGCGATGCATAGTGCGCGGAGCAGTCTCATCGGGAAGGCGGGACGGCCGACAGCGGATACGGGATGTCCGGAGTCAGGAAGAGGGGGAATTGGGGTGACCGACGGGACTCGAACCCGCAACAACCAGAATCACAATCTGGGGATCTACCATTGATCTACGGCCACCAGCCGCGGCCAACCTAGGAACCACCCCGGAGAGCGTCAATCTCCGGTTTGCGACCCGGCTCATCGCTCCACGTTGACCGGCGTGCCCACGGAGACCATCCGGCGCAGGTGGTCGGCGTTCCAGTTGGCGAGACGGAAACAGCCATGGCTCTCGGTGCGCCCCACCTGCTCGGGCACCGGAGTGCCATGGATTCCATAGCCGGGACGGTTGAGGCCGATCCAGGCCACCCCGACCGGATTGTTCGGGCCCGGCGGGATCACCAGCTTGCGTCCCAGGCGCCGCCCCTCCTCGGATTCGGGGAACACCGCCGGATCGAAGGTGTAGTTGGGATCCTTGATGGCCACCACCACGCTCAGGGATCCCACCGGGCGCTTGGACGCCACCCGTCCGATGCTGACCGGAAAGTGCACCAGCAACTGGCCCCGCTCGTCGTAGGCCCGGAGATAACGTCCGGCCAGGCTGATCCGCACCAGCGCCGCCCGGCGCGGCGGCGGATATCCGGCGTCCGGAACCGACAGCACCGTGCCCGGCGTCACGGACTCCCAGACCACGCCCGGATTCAACCGCCGGAGCAGGTTGGGATGGGCATGGGTCTGTTCGCCGACCCGCTCCAGCAGCGACGAGTAACCCAGCTCCGACGCCTGCGACTTTCCCAGCCAGGTTTCCGGGACCGGATGCAGCCCCGCCAGATCCTCCGCAGTCACCTCATGACGGGTGAGCGGCGCCCGGTGGAGCAGCAGCGCCTGGCGGGTGTCGCGGTCGAGGCGGCCACTCTCCTCCAGACCTTGACGGAACTGAAACGCACGCAGGGCGGCCTCGGTCTGGAGACCACCCACGCCATCCACCGGCCCCGACCCGATGCCCGTCTGGGACAGGGCGATTTGGATTTCCATCTGGTTGGTGGCCGGCCGCACGACCCAGGGTTCCATCGGTTCCGGCACCACGGCCGGTGGGATCACCGGGGACACCGGTGCCGCGGGATTGGTCTCGCCACGCACTACGGGCACATTGATGCTGACAGTGGCAGGCGGTGAAACCGACGGGGGGATCGGGGCGGCGGGTGGAACCGGAGCCGGCGTCTCGACTGGATGGAGGGGACGCGGAATCGCCGACGGACGAACCACCGGTGCCGGCTGTGCTTCGGGGGTTGAACGCCGTTTCCAAAACCATCCGGAAATCAGGGCGACCCCGACTGCAAACAGCAGGAGGAATCGCCGGCCCCATCCCGGCTTGCGGGCGCGTCGGGACCGCGATGAAGGCGTCCGGGGCATGCGCTAGACGTCTATCACCGGTCCGCCGCCCCCCGGCCCGTCGTCCCGACCCGGACCCTCCGGCCGGCCCGGCCGCCGCGTCACCTGGATCCGGGGTCCGCGTCCCAGCAGCGCGTTTGTCAGGAGGGAAACCACGCTGATGACCAGGCTGCCCCACACCGCCGCCCAGAAGCCGTCCACGGTGAATCCCTTGACCAGTTCCCCGACCAGCAGGAGGAGCAGCGCGTTGATGACCACCACGAACAGCCCCAGGCTGACGACGAGCAGGGGCAGCGAGAGCAGCAGGAGCAGCGGACGGACGAAGGCGTTGAGGAAGCCCAGCAGCAGCGAGGCCACCAGGATGCTGGCGGTGGAGTCGTACTGGATGCCTCGGACCAGCTTGGCGGCGATCAACACCGCCAGCATGGTCACCAGCCAGCGCTGCAGGAACGGGAGGAGTGCCGCCGACATGACTGCCGCACGATACCCCGGCATTCGCCGCGCTGGAACTCAGATGTTGCGCAGCTCGCCGGTGCTGTCCCCGAGCTGGTGCACTGAAAGCTCCATGCGGTTCAGCAAGGAGAGCCAGAGGTTGTTGAGCGGGGTCTCCTTCGGGAAGACGGTGTGGCGTCCGGGGTGCAGCGTACCGCAGCCGCGTCCGGCCAGCAGGATGGGCAGGTCGTCGTGGTTGTGGGCATTGCCGTCGGAATTGCCGCTGCCGTAGGTCAGCATGCAGTGGTCCAGCAGGGTGCCGTCGCCCTCCTTCACCGACTTGAGCCGCTCCAGCAGGTAGGCGAGCTGGGTGGCGTGAAACCGGTTGATGCGGGCGATCTTCTCCTTCTTCTCGGCGTTGTTGCCGTGATGCGAGAGATCGTGGTGGCCTTCGCTGACCCCGATGAAGGGATACGGCTTGCCACTGCCTTCATTGGCCAGCACGAAGGTGCAGACCCGGGTGGTGTCGGTCTGGAAGGCCAGCACCATCAGGTCCGCCATCAGCCGGATGTGGTCCTCATAGCTGCCGGGAATGCCGGCGGGCGCGCTGACGCCCTCGGGCACCTCGGGGTCGGGCAGCCGGGCGGCCTGCTCGATGCGGCGCTCCAGGTCCCGGACCGCGGAGAAGTACTCGTCCATCTTGCGCCGGTCCCCGGTGCCGAGGCGTCCGTTGAGGTCGGAGAAATCCTCCTTCACCAGGTCCAGCACGCTCCTGCGCCGGGCGTCCCGACGCTGCCGCTCCTCGCGGGACCCCGACCCGAACAGGCGTTCAAACACCAGCTTCGGATTGACCTCCTTGGGCAGCGGCTGCGTGGCCGAGCGCCAGGCCATGGTGGAGGAATACACGCAGCTATATCCGGAATCGCAGTTGCCCGCCATGGATCCGGCCTCGGTGCCGATCTCCAGGGACGGCAGACGGGTCCGGTCGGCCAGCCGTGCGGCCGCCACCTGGTCCACGGAGACTCCGGCGCGGATGTCCGTGCCATCGGTCTTGCGGGGCTGGGTGCCGGTCAGGAATGCGGACAACGCCCGGGCATGATCGCCACCGCCGTCCCCGTTGGCCCGCGCCTTGTCGGCGGTCAGTCCGGTGAGCACCGACAGATCCGCCCGATGCGGGGCCAGCGGCTGGAGGATGAGCGGGAGCTCGGCGGGCAGTTCACCTTCGGCGGACGGCTTCCAGTCCGCCATGTTGATGCCGTTGGGGACGTAGAGAAACGCCATGCGGTTCGGGGCCGCCTGCGCCGCCGGAGTATCCCCTGCCGCCCAGGCATGCAGGGGCCCCATGGCCTCCAGCCACGGAAGGGCCAGGGTGGTGCCGATGCCGCGCAACAGCGTGCGCCGGGAGATCTGGAGGGAGGGGCTCATGGCGTGGAGAATTCTTGAGGGCAATGTCGGGTGCCGGGGCGGGCGTGTCAGGAACCTTTCGCTGGAATCGATTCGGACGCCCCGGCCCCTGCCGAGACCGTGCCGAGGCCGCGCCGCATCCGGAAGGGATCGCTCTGCGCAATGGCCACGACCAGCGATGAAAACCGGTACTCGGAAGCCGCTACCTCGGCAAGGATCGTTCTCAGGGCCCGTTCGTCGTAGAATTCCAGTCCGCGCCCGAGGGCGTAGGTGAGCAGCTTCTCGGCAAGGTTGCGGGTCACCAACTCCTTCTGCTCCCGCAAAACGCCGCGGAGGTCTGCGGGGCCCTGGAACGTGCTGCCGTCCGGCAGGCTTCCGGACGGATCAATGACGCCGTCGGCGTCCTTCTCCCGGAAGCGCCCGATGGCGTCGAAGTTCTCGAAGGCAAACCCCAGGGCATCCATCTGGCGGTGGCAGTTGGCGCAGGCCGGATTGGACCGGTGCTGCTCCATGCGCTGGCGCAGCGTGCCGGACAGCTCGTGCTGGTCATCCAGTTCCGGGACATTCGGCGGCGGTGGCGGTGGCGGCGTGCCGAGGATCTGCTCCAGCACCCATTTGCCCCGCTTGACCGGCGAGGTGCGGGTCGGATTGGAGGTGGCGGTGAGGATGCTGGCCTGGGTGAGCAGGCCGCCGCGCCGGGTGTCCGGCCAGGTGACCCGGACAAATTCCCCGGAGCGACACCGACGACGGCGTTCCGCACGATCGCCATCGCCATCCCCGGGGAAGGCCTCATTCTCAATCCCGTAGAGGCGGGCCAATGGACGGTTCACATAGGTGAAGTCGGCGTCCAGGAGCTCCAGCAGGCTCCGGTCCTCGCGGAAGATCTCCCCGAGGAACAGCTCGGTCTCGCGGAGCATGGCCCGGCGCAGGGTATCATCAAAGTCGGGGAACCGGGCGGCATCGGGCTGGAAGGTCGCCAGACGCTGGAGCTGCAGCCACTGCAGGCCGAACTGCTGAACCAGCGCGGACGACTTCGGATCCCGGAGCATGCGGCGGACCTGGGCCTCCAGTTGCGGCGTCAGTTCCTGCCGGGCGGCGAGGTCCAGCAATGCGTCGTCCGGCATGGTGCTCCACAGGAAATAGCTGAGCCGCGACGCCAGTTGAAAATCATCCAGCGGCTGCGGTGTGGTGGCGTCGGGACGGGGATCGGACTCGATGCGGAACAGAAACTTGGGCGAGACCAGCGCCGCGCGGACCAACTCCTGCAGGCCGCCCTCGAAACGGCCGTCCGCGGCGGCCCGTCCGTCGGCAAACACCCGGCCGTAGCGGACGATCTCCTCCACGGAAGGCGTCCGGCGGAAGGCCCGGGTGAGGAACCAGCGCACCACCGCCAGCGGACGCGCATCGTCCCCGAGGTCGGCGCCCACCGCCGCCACCCGCTTCATGAAGGGCGTGCGGGTGTCCTTCGGTCCGATGACCTTGAACTCGTTGATGTAGAGGATCGGCCCCGCGGCATTGGTGTCCCGATTCGCCCAGCGGGCGGCGAAGCGGTGTTCGCCCGCGGGCAGCTCCAGCTCCGTTTCAAACCAGGCCCACTGCTTCGGGGTGTTGGTCACCGCCGTGGTCAGCACGGTGTTGGTTCCGACCCAGAGCGTCAGTTGCACCGGATCCGAGGCCGGCGAGTTGGAAGCGCCCGCACGGACGCGGAATCGGTAATGCCCGGTCTCCTTCAGCGTGTGCCGCACGAACAGCTCGGGCACGTCGTTGGTGACCGCGCGCGTGCCGTCCTCGGATCCATAATTCCCCGGCTCGAGGAAAATCGAGAAGGTCGTCCGCTCCGGCGGCTTGGGCAGGGTCAGCACCACCGCGCGCTCGGCGAGGCCCTCCGCGGCATCCAGGTACCGCTCCAGATGGACCGGCGACACGCTGAGCACATCGCCGATGTTGTCGAAGCCGTGCCCGATGTCATCGGCGGGAAAATTTTCCGCGGGGTCAAAGTCCACATCGAGCAGATC
>JAFLEG010000468.1 GCA_017302195.1 Verrucomicrobiota bacterium | reverse complement strand
GGACAACCCATCCGCGCTCCAGGTGCTGGGCACCATCCCGTCGGACGAGATCCGGGCGCTGTCCGGCGGGCTGTTTGCCATGGACGTCCCGGTGGCGGTGAACCGCCGGGTGATGGACTACGACGAGGTGATCATCGTCGGGCCGGTCTTCCCGCACGAGGTGGTGGGCATGAGCGGTGGCAACAAGTACCTGTTTCCCGGGGTGGGCGGGGCCGAGATCCTCAATTTTTTCCACTGGCTCGGCGCGGTGGTGACCAACATGGGCATCATCGGCAATGCGCGAACCCCGGTGCGGGCCGTGGTGGACCGGGCCGGCGCCATGGTTCCAGTTCCCAAAAAGTGTTTCGCGCTGGTGGCCAAGGGCCAAGGCGCCGTTGGCGTGTTTGCCGGCACCCCTGAGACGGCCTGGGAGCGGGCGGCGGCGCTCTCCGCGGAGCACCACATCGTCTGGAAGGACCGGGACTTCCACACCATCCTCTCCTGCGCCGCCCCGATGTACGACGAACTGTGGGTGGGCGCGAAGGCGATGTACAAGCTGGAGCCGGTCCTGGCGGACGGCGGGGAACTCATCATCTACGCACCGCACCTCAAGGAGGTCAGCGTGGTCCACGGGAAGTTCATTCGGGAGGTGGGCTACCACTGCCGCGACTACTTCCTCAAGCAATGGGACCGCTTCCGCCACCTCCCCTGGGGCACCCTGGCCCATTGCACCCACGTCTTCGGCGGCGGCACCTACGAGAACGGGCTCGAAACCCCGCGCGCCCGGGTGACCCTCGCCACGGGAATCCCCGAAGAGGTCTGCCGGGAGATCAACCTCGGCTTCCGCGACTGGCGGAGTCTCCGCGTGGAGGACCATGCCAACCGCGAGCACGAGGGCGTGCTCCTGGTGCCCAAGGCGGGCGAGCAGTTGTACAAGCGGCGTTGAATCTGCGTTGGCCTTTTTCCCCGCGATGCGCTACCCACAGGCACAATTTCTCAACCATGACAGCCGCCATCGAAATCACTGAGTCCGGCAATCTGCTGGAGGTCCAGGTCACCGGGAAGCTCACCCGCGAATTCTACCAGGACCTGGCCCCCAGGGTGGATGCCCTGATCCGCCAGCACGGCCGGATCCGCGTGCTCCTGGTGATGCACGACTTCCATGGCTGGACCCTCGGGGCGATGTGGGAGGACATGAAGTTCGATCTCGCCCACTGGAAGGACATCGAGCGGCTGGCCCTGGTGGGCGAGTCGAAGTGGGAGCAGGGCATGGCCACCTTCTGCAAGCCGTTCACCAAGGCGTCCATCCAGTACTTCGACCACTCGAAGCTGGAGGACGCCCGCCGGTGGATCACCGCCTGACCGCCGGACGTCGGGCCGGCGACTCAACCCTTCGCCGCATCCTCCCAGCCTGCGCGGTACTCGCGGGTCCACAGGCGCTTCATCTCCCGGGTGGGGTGGACGATCCGGCCGGATTCCCGGTCCACGGAGAGGGAGGTGCCGGTGCGATAGGCAATGTTCCCCAGGTGGCACCACAGGGTGCTGAGCTGTCCCTCGGCGATCTCGGAATTCAGCGGCACCCCGCTGCGGATGGCTTCCACAAAGTTGGTGAAATGCGGCAGGTCGCTGAACCGGCCCTGCACCGACTGCACCTCCTTGCCGGCCAGATCAAAAACCCGGTAGCCGGCCCCGCTGTCGAGGGCGAGCACGCCCCCGTCGCCGTAGAACGCCACAAACGGGTGCTTCTCCTCCTTGCGCGGGAGACAACTGCTGGCGTCCCAGGTCACCCCGGCAGTGCCCAGGTCAAAGGCGGCCAGCGTGGTGTCCGGGGTCTCCTGATCGTCGTCAAAGTGGTAGCGTCCGCCGGTGACCGTCACGCGGACCGGGTGTCGGGCGTCCAATCCCCAGCGTGCGATGTCCAGCGCATGGATCCCGTTGTTGGCCAGTTCACCGCCGCCCCAGTGCCAGCGCCAGTGCCACTGGTAATGGACCAGATTGTCCACATAGGGACGCGCGGGCACGGGCCCCTGCCACCGATCGTAGTTCAGCCAGTCCGGCACCGGCACCGGCTGTCCCTTCCCGATGGTTCCCCGGCTGGCGTCGTACCAGCAGCGTGCGAAGCGGACCGGACCAATGACCCCTTCGCGCAGACGGCCGACGGCCTCCCGCACCTCGGGCTGGCTGCGGCGCTGGTTGCCCATCTGCACGCGCCGGTCATGTCGGCGCGCCGCCGCCACCATCCGCCCAGCCTCGTCCGCATTATGGCTGCCCGGCTTCTCCACGTACACGTGCTTGCCGGCGGCACAGGCCATGATGGTGGCGGGTGCGTGCCAGAAATTGGGCATGGCGATGGACACGGCATCCACCTCCCGGTCGTCCAGCAACCGACGGAAGTCCGCAACCCCGCGGGGCGAGGCGGCGCCTTTGGCTGCCGTCTCCTGGGCGGCTGCGATCCGGCGGGAATCCACGTCGCACACCGCCACCAGCTCCACATTCGGTACCTGGAGGAAGGATTTCACATGATCGAGCCCACGCCCGAGTCCGATCACCGCGACCCGTACGCGGGAGGACGCCGGCTCGGCCCCGGCGACCGCCGGCGGCTTTCCGGCGGCCAGGGCCGCGGCCAACGCCCCGGTTGTTCGGACAAACTGGCGGCGCGAATACGGTGTCTCAGGGGAATGCATGGTGACTTGGGACACGACGACCGCCAGCACCTGAAAAATCAAGGCATTCGGCGCAGGGCCTCTGGAAAAACCACCACCCACCCCCCGAAATGCCGCGTCGCTGCAGGCGTTCAGCCCGGGACCAAGGCCCTCATCAGGAAGGTCACCGCGGTTCCCAGGAGAACAGCCTGCCATCCTTGAACTCCAACCGCCGGTCGCCCGAGGCCACCGTCACCTCAGAAGTCATGGGCGGAATCCAGACCCCTCCGGCCTGCTTGGCCCGGGCACGGATTTCCCAATACTCCCGTTCCATCGCCCGCTGCTGGTCCCCGGCCTCCTGCAGTCCGCGGCTCAGCTCCGCATCCCCCGGTCCGACGAGACGCTGCACCTCGGCATAGGACATGCCTGCGCGCAGACGCGTCCACGGATCCCCGGTCGGGGTGACGCAGCCGGCCCCGGACACCAGGAGCACCGCCGACAACAGGAGAAGCGACGGCGCATGGCGTGCGCGCATGGTCGTGACACACTGCGAGACAGGCATCGGTCCGGCCTCAGTGCGTTTGCAGGTAGGCGGCGATGTCGGCCAGATCCTGGGCGGTCAACCCCAGTTGATCGGCGCTCATCATCAGGGACCGGTCGAGTCCCTTCCGTCCGGCGACCTGTTTCTTGGGAACCATCTGCGTCAGCCCGCCGGCCGACTGAAGGATCAGCGGATCCCCCTCGGACAGCAGCAACCCGTGGATGACGGTGCCATCCTTGGTCGTCACCTCGGTGCCATTGAATCCGCTGGCGATCTCCGCGCCAGGCTGGAGGACGGAGTTCACCAGCACCTCCCGGCCCTGGCGACTGGCCCATCCGGTCAGGTTCGGTGCATACTCCGTGCCCACGTCTCCGGCACGGTGGCAGCTGGCGCAGACCGCGGTGAACTTCTCGCCTCCCTTGCTGGCATCGCCGTTCAGCGCGAGCACCTCCTTGGCCGCATACTTGGGAGATTCCGGAACGGGGACGGTGGCCTCGATCCAGGCCACGGCATCGGGGTCATAGACGCCCTGAGCCTTCAGCGCGGCATCCAGATCGGCTGCCTTCCACTGGGAATCCTTGCGGTTGATCAGCCACCAGACCGCCTCCGCCTTGACGACTCCCTCCGCCTTGGCCGCCACCTCCAGCACCGCACGCGCCGCCTCCGGTGAGGCGTTGAATCCCAGGGCGGTCAGTGCCCGCTTGCGCTCGGTGTCGCCCAGCGTCGCCTCCAGGGCGCGGGCGCGGAAATCGGGAACGGATGCCTCGGGGTGCAGCCGCCAGGCCAGATCGGTGAACGCCGGGGTCCACCGGATCGGATCGCCCGATCCCGGGCCGCCGCGCAATGCCGCGTAGAGTGCCGCCTCCTTGCCGGTGGCGCCCACGCCCCAGGCTTCGAGCAACATCCGGTCGTCGCCACGATACCCGGCTGCCAGTGCCACCAACACCGGGCCCGCCACGGAAAACGGCTCGTCCCGCATCATCACCGCCACCTCGCGCCGCACCGCCGGCGAGGGGTCTGCGGCCAGGCGCCGGGCGGTGGCCAGCAGATGCTCCCGCGTTCCCGGCGTGGCTGCTGGCGTGGAAGCTCCCTGGACCCGCCCCTGCTCCACCGCCCGTCGCAACGCCCGGAACGCCACCACCCGCAGTTGCGGATCGGCATCGTCCAGGACCGCCGCCACCCGCGGCAGGCCGGCACCGGCATCCTCCGAAAGCACCCAGACCGCCCGGGCGCGGACATACGGATTTTCATCCTGCAGGAGCGCCGCCACCGGGGCCACCGCCGCCGGTCCCGCGGACTTCAGTGTCGCATGGGCCG
>JAFLEG010000467.1 GCA_017302195.1 Verrucomicrobiota bacterium | reverse complement strand
AGAGCGATCCATCGAGGGGATCGTGCCCCAGGCTGTTGCGCACGAGGATGGCGAGCCCGTCGAACGCCTTGCGCAGATCCACCGGAGCCGAGGCGACGAAAATCCCGGTGGTCGGAATCAGCCCGGTCATGGCCGCACCCCCAGCACCTCCAGGAGCCGACGCAGTTCGCCGGGGTCAAACCCCGAAGGAATCCGCAAGCAACGGTCCGACGCCCAGTTCAGGACGAACTCCACGCCCGCTGGGGACGGGGCCAGTTCAATCGGAATGAATGCGGGCACGGGAACCGGGGATGCAGCCTTCGACGTTTCCTCCCCGTCCATGGCATCGGCACGGCGTCGCCACCGCAATAGCGTGGCGTAGCACAGGTCCTGTTCCTGGGCGAAGGCCAGCAACGACAGCCCGCTGAGGCGATGACGCCGGAGGATGCCCTCGATCTCTTGCTGTGATCGACGCAGACGTCCCGTTGCCCTCCGGCCTGAACGAAGATTGGATTGCACTCTCCCATCCTGCCCAACACGTCCGCAAAGCGCAGGACGGGTCCGCCGGACGGTTACGCTCTTCCGGCAGGTCCTTGACGAGGGTGTCATACGCCTGCTTCAGCTCGGGATTCCGATTGATGGACTTGAGAACGCCTTCGCGCATGCGTTGCTGGCGCTCGACCTCCCGCACCTCGGTGAGGACGAGGGTTCGCTCCAGGCGTTCACGAGGCATTCCCTGGATGTAGGCCCAGTACTTGGGATTCTCCCGGATGTGGGCGTCAATTTTCGCATCCACCTCCGGATTGGACCGGTAGGTGGGCTGATCGTTGGGGGCGGCAGCACCGCCGGCGCCCGTGGGCGCTGAGGATCTCGTCTTGCTCATGATGATTGAGGTTTTGTTGTGGTTTCACGGCATTTGCCGTTCTCACCGGCGGCTTCGAAGCATCGGCTGCCTTTCAACGACACCCCGCCTCCACCGGCAAAATTCGAAATGGAATCAGGGCATGTCCGGCTCCTCGATCTGGAGTCCTGGCGTGGCGTTGGTGTCCAAAGGTGGCCCTGCAAGAATCTGGCCCAGTTGCTTCTCAATCCGGGCGACCCGCTGGTCAGTCTGCCCGATGGCTGCACTGAGGAAGGAATTCCCTCGTGCGACAGCCGCCATGTTTTTGATGACCTT
Source organism: Verrucomicrobiota bacterium (assembly GCA_017302195.1). Classification (GTDB taxonomy): domain Bacteria; phylum Verrucomicrobiota; class Verrucomicrobiia; order Limisphaerales; family UBA9464; genus UBA9464. The sequence continues at coordinate 3,327 of JAFLEG010000467.1, read as the reverse complement.
TTGCAGCTCATCGTAGGACTTGGCCAATTGGGTAGCCTCCCACATGACGGTCTCCGTCGCGTCTTTCTGCCGCTTCAGCTCGGCCGTGATCAGATCGTTGGAGGGAGGCGGCGAGTAGGACGCGTCGTTGTAGGACGAAGTGTTCGCCAGTGACTCAGTCCCGGACGGATCCGGACGAAGACTCCACCGGGAGCTGACCTCCACGCGATACACGGGATGATGCTCGTGGAGGATCCCCGGGTAGTTCGGATCGACGTACCGACCGACGTGGTACGCTCGCACGACATCTGGGCGACGGAGGGACCCCGACACGTGTTCAGGTAAGGGTTCGGTCTCCAGGACCGACGTCGGCGGCACAGGTCGGGAAGCACATGACGGCAGTAAAAAGAGGAGGAGCAGGATGAAGAGTTTCATGGTTCAGAGTAGTGCTTTGGAGTGGGTCCGACGCTGACAACGCGCTGGGTGGCCCTGTTCTCGTCGGGAAACGGATCGCCCGACCCGCCGACGCTGGCTCCGGCGCGATCAATAGTTTGCAAGACGTACAGGTAGAACTGCTTGCCGCTCGGAACCCGGACGTAGAACCCGTCCCGCTCAATCGCGTCGAGGATGCGCCGGGCGTACACCTCCAAAACATCCTGCGCTCCCTCCAACGGAGCATTGTTCAGCGAGCGGCTATCAAGGTTGCCGAAGATGGTCGGTTGTTGCTCGGTGAGGGCACTTGCCGCGCCACTCAAGAGGGTCGCCGCGAAGAGTTTGATTTCAGCCAGGTTGTCGGTTTTGAGCAGGCGCCCGCGGAGGCCGGCACTTCCATCGGTGATGCCCCACCCTTCCTGATTGCTGGCGAATTCCCGGTCCAGGGCGATCCCCTTGAGTCGGAGTTCTTCTCCCGTCTGCCAGACCAGAGTCCACGCGCTCCCGCTAGCAATGCGTTCGCGCGCCCGGTCGGTCTGAGCGGTCCCGTGAAGCTCGGTACCCGCCGGAATCACCAGTTTGCCCAAGTGATACACATCCTCGGTCACCAGTCCGATGATCGGCGTCTGGATCGATGCCGAATCCACCGTGACCACCGTTTCGCATGGAATCAGCCGTCCAAAAGGCGCGTAGATGGCGGGTGTTGTCCTGGGTTCCGCCACCCCGCCAAGGAATCGGCGAACAGACTGATCGGCGGCACCGGAGGTGTGGCGTCCGGTCTTGCCGCAGGCGGTTGGCCTGCCGAAGATCCGTTGGTCGGTGCCATGGGCCGAGGCGGTTCAGGCTTCGGCACCGGCGGTCGGAAGACCTCCATCGGACGTTCCACGGACTCGACTACCTGGGATCGCCCCATCCGGTTCGTCAGGCTTGGCGGCCGCAAGTCCATCTCCGAATCGCCGCCTTCTTCGCGAAGCACAGCAAACACGACCAGGCCGCCGCCGAAAACCAACCCGAAGAGCAACAGCCGTCCCGACTTCGACTTGAAGAACTGGAGGAAACGATGGGGATTCATGGCGCGGGTACCGAGGGTGGGGTGTTTGTGGAATCCGTTGTCATCGGCGGCAGCGGAGGGGCCGGTGTCAGCCGCGAGACCAGAACCGAGAACTCGTTCTTGAGGGACAATTCGTTCCGTCCGCCGTCGGGCGTTCCCGTGACCGCGAAATAGACGGCGGTCTCGGCGTGAGCGGGAAGGACTCCGGGGGCATCGCTGATGGACTGCGGGTAGAGCCGGTCCCCGACCCGAATGGCGAACGATCCCGGCAGGTAGTGAATCTCCCGGTCCGACTTGTTCCGGACCCGCACCTGGAACACGAGCGTGTCCTCCGCGTTGAACCGGAATGCCTCCACAATCCGGATCTCAAGGTCCGAAAAGTCGGTGACTGCGGTGCCCTCTGCGAAGGTCCGCGCATCCACCTGGGCCACGGCTTCCGGGTGCTGGCGCTTGAGCAGCGAGAAGGCCTTGGCCTTGTCGAGGATCGCGAGCAATCGCGTCGGAGAAACCGGTGATGCGATCTCCGTCATCGCGGGCGCGGCGGGTGCCTCCAGATTCAGGGCCAAAACGGGTGCATTGGTTTCCACCAATTCCAGCACGTAGGTACGCCGGTTCCACCGAACATTGACGTTCCCCGTCCCCTGCCGAGCCATCGCCCGAACCGACAGAAAGGCCGAACCCTTGGTATGGGCCAACTGGAAAGCTCCCGGCACCTTGGGGTCTGCCGTCACTCCCGCGGCATCAATGGCGGCAATGGGGCCGGGGAAACTGATCGTGGTGACGCGATTGGTCGCCACGGGGACCCGGATGACGAACTCGGGATCGAGTTCGGCCCGCTGGATGGCCGCGGAAGGATCGGCAAGCGCGGCACTGACGGCGAGGAGCGTGAGGCTACTTGAGGACTTCATATTTGAATTCGCTAACCGCCATGGGGAAGCGCCCGTTGGCGGCAAGGTTTGGATTGCGGATCAGCCGTAGGCTCAGCTTGAAGCCGAACGCCTCGGAGAAGGCCTTCTCCTGGAAAATGCCATTGCGAAGCACCTGCCCGGTCACGGTGACGAGTACCTCCTCCTCGCGGGTGGCCAGGATCTCGATCTTGGCGATCTCCGGCTTCTGGTGGAGCTGCTTGGCGCGAAACTCCGCAGCCTCACGAATTCGGGAGTCCCGCGCCTTCCCCAGGGCCCCCTTCAGGAAGACTTGCGCGAGCAACTGGGGCTGATCGAAATCACGGGGATTGCGATTCAGCAACGCCAAGGTCGCCAACTCCGCCTGCTGGGCGTGAAGTTCCTTTGCCTCCTGAAACTCCAGCAGCGGGCTGATGTAGTAGGTCTGCGCCGGATCAATGATCACCACGCGCTCGCGGTGCTTGAACTGCCGGACCAGGTGGTAGCGGTCGAATGCCGCCAAGGTAGTCACTGCGACAGCCACGAAGAACCAGAACCAAGGCAGCCGGTCGCGTTGGGCGAAAAGCTGGGTCGGATCGAACTTCCGCCTGACCGGACGGGCGGCAGTCGGCGCCCCAGCGGTGGACGTCTCTCGGTGAACGGGTACAGGGGTGGGCATGGCATTCAGTAGTATTGGCTTCGACCTTTGGCGATCAGCTCCCGGACGGCCTTGTCGCCCGTGATGTCGTCGCCAGGGCGGCCACGGGCGCTTCGAGGCGGAAGGCCACTTCCGGCAATGATGATGGCGCCGGCACTGCCGTGTCCGGCGGCGGTCGAAAGCGTGCTGAGGGCCGCCGCCATTCCCGCGGCACCAACCGTCGCAGCCGGCAGTCCGGTGGACGCCGCCACCGCCGCAGCGCCGGCGGTCGTCGCGGCCGTCTGGAGGAACCCCCCGAAGGCCCCGGCCAGCATTTGGCACCC
>JAFLEG010000466.1 GCA_017302195.1 Verrucomicrobiota bacterium | reverse complement strand
GATGGGTAAGGGAGTCTGCGGAGCAGCCGCTCTGCGGCGTGAAACTGTAATTGTTCCTGATGTTGATAAATTTCCGGGGTGATCCCTCGGAAAGTAACCGCAGCCAGAAGGCTCCTGCCGGGGTGTCCAGGCGATGGAGTCCGGCCGGAGCGATCATGGCGAAGAACGATCCGTCGGCGGCGCGCAGAAACGAGTCGAGGACAGTCCCCGGCGAGGCGTCCTCCAAAAAGCCTGGAGGATTTTCCACCATCAGCCGGAACCTGCCATCCCGCCTTGGGACCAGTCGGTGGTGGTCGGAGGGCGGGCTCAGCGCGGAGGGCATCGGAGACTCCACCACCTGGGGCTGCGGCGATCCGTTCTGCACGGCATTCCAACGGACGTGCCATTCGACGTTCTCGTAGGACGCGCATTCTTCGCCATGGGGTCCTGCTCCACCGATGCCGACCAACACCCGCTGGACCACTGGCCCCAGCAGGTCCACCCGACCTGGCGCGGTGCACACCACCCGGGTCATCGGCACCGTGAAGGTGTTGATGGCCGGGGGGGTGATCGCAGGGGGAATCGGGCTCCGGATCTGCACGACCGGGCGACCGGCAAGGAACGAGGAAACTATCCCGTCCGGATGCACCCGGCGGAGATGTTCCTGAGCGTCGTCGCGGGCCTCGAGAACCCAGACATCACCCGCCGAGTCCACCGCGACATCCAGAAGCCTCCCGAAACCGGCATTGGTCCCGAGGCCGTCGCGGGGGGGATTGCCGGGATGACCCGCCAAGGTGCGGACCTGTCCCGACCGGGCCACCGCACGCAGGGCCGCATTGCCGGGGTCAAGCACCAGAAGTTCCCCTCCGGCCAGCTCCGCAGCAATTCGGGAGCCCGACTGGAAGCGGGCGACCGGCCCGGCCCCATCGGCAAACCCCGGTGCCGAGCCGGCTACAAGCACGGGATGAAGCGGCGTCTCCGCGCGCTGAATTCTGATGGAATCCAGGCACCAGGCGAAGTCGCTCCAGTGGATCGTCCCCTGCATCCCTCCCTCTTTCACCCGATCCACGATCACCCGGATCTGGTGGTCGCCCTCGGGGATCCAGAGGCGAGGACAGACGGTCGCCGGAAGCCCCGCGACGGGGCCGGTCACATCCTCCCCGTCAAGCTCCACGTGAACTGTGGCCTCACCCGGGAAGGAAACGAGTTGTTCGACGCATCTTACGGAAGCTGGGGTCGTCCAGGGGGGCGGTTCCGCTGCGGTGAGCTGGACCGAGTAGAATCCGGCCTCCGGGCAATGGACAGAGTACTGGAGCCACTCTCCCGCCCGCAGGGCAATGGAATTGGTGGGTCCATCAAAAAAGGGTGGCTTCGGGACCAGCGAAGGGCTGTCCGGTTCACGGCCGGGGGGAACGGGGACCAGCCAGTCCGAATTGAGCCAGGCCGGCAGCAGCCCCTTCCAATGAAAGGCGACACCTTCGCCTCCCAGGTCGTAGTGTTCCACCTCGATGATGCCGGGCACGGGCCACCGGGTGCCGCCATAGGGAGACGCAAGGCTGGCGCCGGTCATGGTTGCCGCCGAAGCCGCATGCAACAGAACCAGGACCGCCATCCCAAACCACCCACTGTCCCAGCCTGCCGCTCCCGAGAACCCCCCGGACGCAGCAGCTCCTGCAGGCTTCTGATTTCCTGAACTCCATGGCAGGCGGGGGCAATGTTTCATGAGGTGTGGGTCCCAGGTTGCGGTGTGGTGGGATCAATTGGGACGCAGCATTGCTGCTGCGGCAACGCCGAATCCCGGAGATCTGGGATGCCCCGATGATGGCGCCGATGGCCACTCAGTAGGTGTAGTGTATCTCCACCACCTGGTTCTCCCCCCGGTCGTTGAGGATGTTTGAGATGCCCCGGTACCAGGTCAGACGACGCTGACGGGTGTCGTACTTCAACTCGAGCTTGGGCGCGAAGAGCCTGAGGAACCAGTTCTGGATGGTGACGTCAAACGCCGCAATGCCTTCGGGTGACTCGCTCCGGGGCACCAGGCTGAAGTCGTAGTAGTCCAGTTTGCCCGGAATCAGGAAGCGAAGGGGGAGCCGCGAGCCGGTTCGAATGCGGTCCGGATTTCCGCTGAGGTAGTAGTTTAGTCCCTGGCAGCCGACGAGCAGGCGGTCTCCGGCATCCCGGACGGTCAGGACGCGGGTGCGCTCCGGCTGGTCCGGCATCCGGTCGAAAAGCACCAGCCGCCCCTGCTCGCGCCGCAGCCCGTGGGTGTTGCCGGTGCGGTGGTCGGTGGCGATATGGGACGGCACGGTCAGACTTTCCCGGAAATCCGATCGCAGCTCGGCCAGGAGCCGACCGTCGGGAGACTCGTACCGTGTTTCGGCAAGGATGGGACGCCCATCCTCGCCCAAGGTCACCCGATGGCGCTCGAGATACGCCACCGCCCCGGGTCCGCGGTCCGTGATCAGCCGCGCCTCACTCCGGTACTCCAGAGTTTCCGCAGGCGACGCAGCGGCGAGCCACGCCGCCGAGAAACCGACAGCAAGCACCCGGAGCATGGAGGAGGAACGGGACATGGCGGCAAACACCGACCCTCGATCCTACTCCACCTCCACCGAGCCGCAAAACCCTCAGATTTGCTCGAAGTACCGGCGCTTTTCCCAGTCGGTGACCGCGTTGCCGAACGCCTCCTGCTCCAGCCGGGCGTGATGGGTGTAGAAATCCACCACGGCGTCGCCGAAGGCCGAGCGGGCCAGCCGGGAGCCGGCGAACAGGTCCGTCGCGTCGCGCAGGCTGTGGGGCAGGCGGGCCAGCTTGGGGTCCACGTAGGCGTTGCCCCGGTACTCGTCACCGCAGTCCAGACCTTCCTCCACGCCCGCCAGTCCGGCGGCGATCATGCCGGCCAAGGCCAGGTAGGGATTGGCGTCCGCACCCGGCATGCGGTTCTCTGGGCGGAAGGAATTGCCGTGGCCGACCACGCGGAATCCAGTGGTGCGGTTGTCGGTGGCCCAGGCCATCCGGGTGGGCGCCCAGCTTCCCGGCTGGTAGCGCTTGTAGCTGTTGATGGTCGGCGCGTAGAGCAGGCACAGTTCGGGGGAATGGGCCATGAGCCCGCCCAGGAACTGGCGGAACAGCCGCGAGGGCCCGCCGGCCTTCGCCTTTCCGGTGCCCCCGGAGACGAAGGCGTTGCTCCCGCGCCGCCAGAGGCTGAGGTGGATGTGGCAGGAATTGCCGGCCTCGGACGGCGCATACTTGGCCATGAAGGTGACCGCTTTGCCGTGCTGCGCGGCCATCTCCTTGACCCCCTGCTTGAACAGGACGTGGCGGTCGGCGGTGGTCAGCGGTTCCGCGTGGGTGAAGTTGATCTCGTGCTGCCCGCGGCTCCATTCCCCCTTGCTGCTTTCCACCGGGACCTCGGCGGCCGTCATGCCGTTCCGGATCGCGCGCATCAGCGGCTCGTCCCGGGTTGGCTGCATCAGGTGGTAGTCAATCCGGTAGTCGCTCGACGGCGCGAGGTCGCGGTATCCGGACGCCGCCGCTGACTCAAAGGTCTGGTTGAACAGGTAGAACTCCAGTTCGGTCGCGCACTGGCAGGTAAGGCCCAGGCGGCGCAGCCGCTCGAGCTGGCGCCGGAGCACCGAGCGTGGCGCCTCGGCCACCGGCGAACCGTCGGTCCGGAACAGATCGCAGATCACCAGGGCTGACGCGGTCTGCCAGGGCAGGATGCGGAGCGTGGTGAGGTCCGGACGCAGTTCAAAGTCGCCGAACCCCGATTCCCAGTTGGCCACGGCGAATCCGTCCAGCGGATCCATGTCCAGATTGACCGTCAGCAGATAGTTGCAGCCGTGGGTCCCGTGCCGGGCCACCGACTTGAGGAAGTAGTCGGCCCGGAACCGCTTCCCGACGAGGCGTCCGAAGGGATCGGGGAAGGCGGTGAGCACGGTGTCCACAGCCCCGGACTTCACCGCGGCGGCCAGTTGGGCAAGCGTCATGGCGCGAGGCTATTGGGGAAAACGGCGGCCATGAAGGACGAATGCGTCTTTAGCCTCGCCTGAGGCCGGGGGACCTGCGATGGGAAGTCCCCATGTCCGTCCCCCTCCACACCCTGCGCGCCGGGGTCATTGGCACCGGCTTCATCGGTCCCGTCCACATCGAGGCCCTGCGCCGTCTCGGCGTGCAGGTCACGGCCATCTGCGGCTCCACACGTTCCGCCCGCGCCTGCGCCGAGCGCTGGGGGATTCCGGAGGTGTACGGCGACTACGATTTTGAGGGACTGGTCCGGTCCCCGAATGTGGACGTGGTGCACATCACCTCGCCCAACAAGGTGCATGTCGCCCAGGCGCTGGCCGCCCTGGGCGCCGGACGCCACGTGGTCTGCGAGAAGCCGCTGGGCATGACGTCGCGGGAAACGGCCCGGGTGGTGCGCGCCACCGCAGGAGCCCAAAGCCCGGTGTTCGCCGTCAACTATATGTGCCGCTTCTTTCCCGCCGTGCTGCAGATGCGGGCGCTGGTGCGG
>JAFLEG010000465.1 GCA_017302195.1 Verrucomicrobiota bacterium | reverse complement strand
GCCCGGGCCGTCACCGCGCTGGCGGCGGCCGGACGCACCACCGGCGACCTGCTCACCGACGACGCGGTGCGCAACGCGATGACGGTCCACGCGGCCTTCGGCGGCTCCACCAACCTGCTGCTGCACATCCCCGCCATCGCCCATGCGGCAGGACTGAGGCGTCCGGACGTGGACGACTGGACCGCGGTCAACCGCGCCACGCCGCGCCTGGTCAGCGTCCTGCCCAACGGTCCGGTGCACCATCCCACCGTGCGCGTCTTCCTCGCCGGCGGTGTGCCCGAGGTGATGCTGCATCTGCGGGGACTGGGCTTGCTCCGGTTGGAGGTGCTCACGGCCGCCGGAGAGCGTCTGGGCGACGTCCTCGAGGTCTGGGAACGCTCGGAGCGGCGGCAACGGTTCCGCGAGCGGCTGAAGGAACTGGACGGCGTGGATCCCGACGACGTGATCCTGCCACCGCCCCGGGCCCGTGCGCGCGGACTGACGAGCACCGTCACCTTTCCGCGCGGCACCCTGGCGCCCGAGGGATCGGTCATCAAATCCACGGCCATTGATCCCACGGTGGTCGGGCCGGACGGCGTGTACCGGCACGAGGGTCCGGCCCGGGTGTTCACCCGGGAACGGGATGCCATCGCCGCCATCAAGCGCGGGGACATCCGTGCCGGCGACGTGCTGGTGCTGATGGGCGCAGGACCGCTGGGCACCGGCATGGAGGAGACCTACCAGCTCACCAGCGCGCTCAAGCACCTGCCGTTCGGACGTCACGTCGCCCTGGTCACCGACGCGCGCTTCAGCGGCGTCAGCACCGGCGCCTGCATCGGGCATGTGGGTCCGGAAGCCCTCGCGGGCGGACCCCTGGGACGCCTCCGCGACGGCGATGTCGTCGGCATCGTGGTGGACCGAACGGCCCTCAGCGGTTCCGTGGATCTGGTGGGATCCGGCGAGCAACGGTTCGACGCCGCGGAGGCCGTCCGGATCCTCGACGCGCGTTCGCCGCATCCGGACCTGGCCCCGCATCCAGACCTGCCGGAAGACACCCGCCTGTGGGCCCTGCTGCAGGGGCCGGGCGGCGGAACCTGGGGCGGGTGCGTGTACGATGTGGGGGCGATCGCCAAGGCTTTGGGTGCGGCGGTGAAATGATGCAACTGCTCCCCCCGTTTCTGCGGCGCATCGGCACCCTGCTGGAGCCCGCGCCTCCCGAATGGGTCGCCCGGCGTCCGGAGTACGTCTGGCTGGTGGTGGGCACCACCTGCATCGGGGCGTTCATCGGGCAACTCGACGCCAGCATCGTGCAACTGGCGCTGCCGGCGCTGGAGCATGAGTTCCGCTGCGGCCTGGGATCAGCGAGTTGGGTGGCCATCGGGTACCTCCTGGCCTTCGCCTCCGCGCTGGCGCCCTTCGCGCGGCTGTCACAGGCGGCTGGTCGCAAGCGCCTCTACATCGCCGGATTCCTCCTGTTCACCCTCGCGTCGGGACTTTGCGGCATGTCCGACACGCTCGAATCGCTGGTCGCCTTCCGGATCCTCCAGGGCATCGGGGGCGCCCTGCTGGGCGCCAACAGCGTGACCATTCTGGTGGGGGCTGCCGGGCCCGCACGACGCGCCCGCGCCCTGGGGCTCTTCGCCTCAGCCCAGGCGCTCGGCGTGGGGGTGGGACCCGTGGTCGGAGGATGGCTGGTCGGCTCCTTGGGCTGGCGCTCCATCTTCTGGGCCACGGTGCCCTTCGGCCTGATCGGCGCGCTGGTGGCCTGGGTGCTGGTGCCGCGGTCGCCGGCCGCACCGGCGAAGTCACGGTTCGACTGGATGGGGATGCTGCTGCTCGGTCCCGGACTGGCGGCCCTGTTGCTGGCGTTGAGCGAGGGGCCGCGGTGGGGATTCCTTTCCGGGCGAACGATGCTTGCGATCCTGGCTTCGGCGGCCCTGCTGGCGGCGTTCGTCCGCCGCGAGCGGCGGGCCGAAGCCCCGCTGATCCGGCTGTCCCTGCTCAGCCGGAGGGACTTCGCCGCCGGCATCGTGGGGGTCACCATGTCCTATGCCCTGATCTACGGGATGTTCTTCCTCATGTCCTTTGCGCTGGTCCGTGGCGCCCAGCTTCAGCCGCTGCAGGCCGGACTTCATCTGGCCATTCTCCCGGTGATTTTGGGGCTGACCGCCCCGGCGAGCGGATTCCTGACGGAACGCCTAGGCGCGCGATGGCTGCAGCTCGGCGGCATGCTCTGCTGCGCCCTCGGACTGATGGTCCTGCACGGGTCACTGGACCGCCTCGGTGCGGACCAGGCCGAAACGATGACCGCCCTGGCGCTCTACGGCGTCGGCCTGGGCCTCTTCATTTCTCCCAACAATGCCGCCACGCTGGCCACGGCGCCGGCAGCGGATGCGGCGGTTGCAGGAGGATTGCTCAACCTGTTCCGGGTGGTGGGGACCAGCCTGGGGATCGCCGCGGCGTCCTCCGTGCTCTCCTGGCGCCTGGCGGCGGCCACCGGTCACTTCGTATCACCCTCCGCAGTGTCCCCGATCCTGCTGTTCCATACCGCAGCCCAGTCGCTGGGGCTCCTGCTGGCGTTTGTCCTGGTGGCCGCTCTCGTCTCCCTGGTCCGGCCGCCACCGGGCCCGCGGGGGCCGTGAGCGGAGGCGTCGGGTGTTGGCGGTGGTGACCACCGGGGGCGGGTCAGGGCGTCTGGCGGACCCGGATTCGGAAGAACTGGCGGGTGGCGCTCGGCTCGATCGGAATCCGGACCCGGTTCAATACGTAGGATCCCATGTCCGTGCCGCCGTCCGCCACCGGATCGCCGACCGCGGTCCACGTCTTCATGTCGGTGGACACCTGCACCAGGAACTCCACCCGCTTGACGTAGAGGGCCGTGCGGTGGGTGAAGAGGCCGAAGCGCTGCCCGGCCTGGTCCACGACCTCGAGGAGGGTCAGCGGCGGATGCTCCACCTCGTTCTGCCGAAGAGCGAACGAGTAGTCCTCCAGATTGGTGCGGCCGTCATTCTCGGGATCCGCCTCCGGCAGCCGGTCCGCTGCGGACAGATTCCGCTTCACGGAATCAATGTAGCCCTCGTACGAGGTGATGCGGAACCGGGCCGCATAGGTCGTGGACTGGATCATGTTGAAGATGTCGTCCTCAATCACGATGGACCCGCCCACCCGGGCGGGAATGAGGTAGCCCAGGAGAAACTCCTTGTAGCTGAGCTGCACCCGGAGCAGGCCCCCGAGCAGGATGCCGAGCAGGACCTCATTGCCGTTGCTCCGGGTGAGATCGAACGGGCTCATGCCCTCGGCCGGCGGCGGATCAAAGCTCTGCGTCGCGATCCGGCCCAGCATCAGGTTCCGGGTGCGCTGGCGGTCCACCTCGTTCGCATCCGAGAGCTGTGAAAGCCAGTAGCTCTTGTCCGCCGCGGTGAGCGGGGTGTCCAGCGACAGGATGACCCCCTTGTAGATGGCCTCGATGAAGATCGAGTTGTCCGTCGCAAAGCCCGGGAATTTGCCGCCGAGCAGCGCCAGCGCGTTCTGGTTGAAGGCCTCGCTGAGCGCGATGAGTCCGGCCTCGGGCGAGGCGGCGGACCGGTACAGGTTGAGTCCATCCTGCAGGTCCGGGAAGCTTGGGGGCGCGGCCTGTCCGGCCACCACGGAGATGTCCGAGAGCTGGAGCAGGGAATAGACCTGGACCGCCGGGAAGATGGGCTCGACCCCCTGCGCGCCGGTCAGCAGGGCATACACCCAGCGGGTGCGCTCGATCCAGGTGTCGAAGATCCCGATGGCGGACCGGGCGGCGGCCACCTCCGCCTCCGACGGCGTCCGCTGGAAGAGGTCCAGATAGGTCTGGTTGATGAACAGGCCCTGGTTGGTCATCGGGGTGTCCACCGTGTTGACGATGATGACCGTCGCGATGCTGAAGAAGCCCAGCGAACCGACATTGGGCTGGGAAAGCGTCACCGAGAAGATCAGCGACTCCCAGGGCACGTCCTCCGAAGGGGTGGCCGGCGCCGCCAGGATGGTGACTGCAATCGTCTTGCTGGTTTCCCCCGCTTCAAACTGAAGCACGCCGCTGGCCGCCTCGTAGTTCTGCCCCGCGATCGCGGTGCCGTTCGCGGTGGCGTAGTTCACCGAGAGCGGCTGGCTGGTATTGCCCTCCCGGGTCACCTGGATCAGCAGGGTGCCGGCCTGGGCCCCCACGGGAAACTCGCGTCCGGCGAACTCCACCTGCGGCGCCCCCTGCTGGTTGTCGGCATACACCGTCTTCACGTCCCGCAGCACCCCGTTGAGATCGTAGTAGAGGAAGTTGATCGAGTTCTCGTCGGCGGTGATCAACTGGGCGCCATACTCCGCCACCCGGACCAGGCTGCCCTTCACCACGAAGCTCGGATCAAAGCCCTGCTCGGGAATGAATCCCCCCGCGCCGTTGACGATGTAGGGAATGGTCGGCGTGCCGTAATCCGGCTGCAGGTTGGCGTCCGGATCGGGCATCTCGAGCCGCTCGTAGTTGTGCACATGACC
>JAFLEG010000464.1 GCA_017302195.1 Verrucomicrobiota bacterium | reverse complement strand
CGACGCCTGGCGCTTCCCGCGTTCCCCGAAGCGACGTCACATGCGCGTCGGATGGATCAGGGACTCGCAAAGCTCGTCCCTCCACGACAACGGTCTTCCCTCTGCGCCCTCCGCGGCCTCTGTGTGAGCCTCTCCTGCTTGAAGCCCGCATGCCGGAAGCGCCACCGACAACCGCGGGGATGGACTGCACCCCCGGAGATAATGTTGTCACCGTGTGCGAAAAGTTGAAACTTGGAGGCCGGTTCACCGCGTACTTCTTCCGACGTGATGCCCCAAGACTCGCCCGGTCCAATCCAAAACGAGCCCAGCCCGCGTCCCGGACCCATGAAGACCCTCGTTTCCCGCCCGCCGACCCCCAGCCGCCCGCAATGCCGTCGCGGATTTACCCTCATCGAACTGCTGGTGGTCATCGGCATCATCGGCATCCTCGCCGCCCTCCTGCTGCCCTCGCTGGCCAATGCCAAGTCCAAGGCGAACAGCATCAAGTGCCTCAACAACCTGCGGCAGCTCGAACTCGCCCTGGTGATGTACGCCGGCGACCACGACGGCCAGTACCCGCCGCGCCGGGAACCGCCCAATGCCTGGATGAACATTCTCCAGTCCTACTACAAGGACCCCTCCATCCTGAAATGTCCCTCGGATGGCATCCGCTGGTTTCCCGGCATGAGCCCGGAGACCCGGCTCATGGTCCAGCGCAGTTTTGTGATCAACGGCTTCAATGATTGGTTCGAGAGCGAGCTCAGCCCGACCAACTATCAGCAGTTCCTCCAGTGGCAATGGCCCATGGGCATGCGCGAGATCGCCATCCCGCAGCCCTCGGAGACCATCACTTTCGGGGAAAAGCGGGCGGGGTCGTTCCATGTGCACATGGACTTCAGCCAGGGCAAGGAGGGCAACGACGTGGAGGAGGTGGAGCAGAATCGCCACCGGTATGGCGGGGGCGGCAAGGGAGGCGGATCGAACTTCGCATTCGCCGATGGCAGCGTCCGCTTCCTGAAGTACGGCCGCTCGTCGAATCCGGTCAATCTCTGGGCCGTGAAGGACCAGTGGCGCAACATTCCCGTCAAGGTGGACTGACCCCGGACGCGATGCCCTGGCCCTTCCCCTGGCGATGGACGCTGCTCCTCGCCGCATCCCTGCCGCTCCGCAGCGCGGTGATCTTCAATGAGGTCCTGTACCATCCGCCGGATGATCTCGATGAACTACAGTTCATTGAACTGCACAACACCGGCGCTCAGCCGGTGTCCCTCGAGGGCTGGAAGCTGACCCGGGGTGTCCGGTTCCAGGCCCCGGCGCTGACCCTCCCGGCCGGGGAATTCGGGGTGGTCTGCCGCGACCCAGGAGCCTTTCGCAGGCAGTTCGGCACCAACGCGCTGGTCCTGGGCCAATTTGAGGGCCGCCTCAAGCACGGGGGCGAACGTCTGGAACTGACCGATGGCCGCGGCCAGGTGGTGGATGCCCTCGCCTTCGATGACCGGGCACCCTGGCCCACCGGGCCCGACGGCAACGGTGCCTCGCTGGAGCGTATTGCCGGTGGGGCGGCTTCCAATGATGCCCACAACTGGGCGGCGGCGGTCGGGGAAGATCCGAGCGAAATCGCCGCCACCCCGGGCGCCGCCAACTCGGTCGCCGCATCCGGTTTGCCCCCGGTCATTGACGACCTCCGGTTCACGCCGCCCGAGCCCGGCACACCGGTGCCCGTCGAGGTCCGGGTGACGCCCGCCGACTCCGGTCTGCGGGTGGAACTGCTCTACCGCTCCCTGCCCTTGGACGGCACCCCTGCCGAGGAACGGATTGCCATGAAGGCCATCGGAGCCGATGGACGGTTTGCCGCGACCATCCCGCCGCAACCCGCCGGACGGCTGCTCCGATTCCGGGTCCGGGCCGAGGATGCCGCCGGACGCGTCCGCTTCGAACCGGCGCCGGGAGAGCCCCGGCCGACCCATTCGGCCTACCTGCACCCGGCGACCAACCAGCTCACCATCCCGGAAGCCTTCCTCCTGCAGTTCGGTCCGCAAGAATCCGAGGGTGCTTCCATGCGCCGGCGCCGTCGTGGCAACGCCACCGTGCTGCTGAGGGGCCAGTCCGCCTTCATTCTGGCCCCGACCAACCGGGGCCCGATCCAGACCTTCGACCACATCCGGATCACCCCGCGCAGCGGTGGCTGGAAGGTGCGGTTCCACAAGGATCGGCCGCTGGACGGCATCACCACCCTCAATCTGATGCACGAGCCCCAGCCCCGCTGGACGCTGTCCGAGCCGCTGTCCTATGAGGTCTTCCGCCGCAGCGGGGTTCCCACGCCGCTGACCGGACACCTCCGCGTCTGGCGGCAGGGGAGTCCGCTCGGGTACCATCTGTTCGTCGAGCAGGCCAATGGCTCCTTCCTCCGGCGCACGGGTCTCGATCCGGACGGAAGCCTGTACAAGCTGCTCTGGTATGGGCGGGACGTGATCGGCCAGCACGAGCAGAAAAACGGAGCGGCAGTCGGCCATGCCGATCTGCTCGAGACCTTGGCGGGACTGGAACCGCAGCGGGCCGAAGGACAATGGAAGTTCATCCAGGACCATTTCGACGTGGACGCCCTGGCCAGCTATTTCGCGGCAAGCCAGTGCGTCCAGAACTGGGATGGCTTCTTCAACAACTACTTCATCCACCGCGGCACCGGCTCCGAGGGGCGCTGGATCATGATCCCCTGGGACCAGGACAAAACCTGGGGCGACTACGACGGCGCCTCCGCGACCTATGACTGGTACGGCATGCCCCTCACCTACGGCATGCGGGGAGACAAGGAACCGGCAGCCCGGTTCAGCTTCTTCCGCATGCGCAGCTCCCCCTGGGGATCCACCGGTTGGTGGCGGCCCGGCGGCTACTTTTCGGCACCCCTGCTGGCGAATCCCGAATTCCGGGCCCGATTTCTCGGCCGGACCCGGGAGCTCTGTCAGACCGTGTTTACCGAGAAGGCCTTTCTGCCGGTGATCGAGGACCTGGAGCGCCGTCTCGCGCCGGAAGTCCGCTTCCGGGCCGCTGTTGAGGGCGGCGATCCGGAAGCCGCGGTGACGGAGTTTCGGGAACGGATCGCCTCGTTCCGCCGGCAACTGATCCACCGCCGGGAATTCCTCCTGCGTGCCCTGGATCAATCCCCCGCAAGCAAATAGGCCGCGAACTTCACGTTCGCGGCCCATTGACGGCCCGGAGTGGAACCGGGTTTTCCAGCCTGCCGGCTGCTAGCCCGAGGTGACCGGAGTTGCAGGAGTGGTACCCCCCTCGGGGGTCGGATCGGTCGGACTGGACTCCGGGAACGGAGGGTCCGCAGGAGCCGGATCCGAAACGACGGGAGCCGGAGTAGGCGCCGGATCCTGGACCGGAGGCGTGTCCGAGGGTGGTGGCTGGGGCTCGGGATTCTCAGAAGGCGTCGTCGCCGCCGGAGAGTTTTTCGAGTGGAGTTCGATGTAGTCGAACGTGATCCACGCCTCGGTGCGCTCGGCATCCGGACCTGTCCGGACAAACTCCAGCGTATTGGGACCCTCGGTGGCACCCACGGAGGTCAGGGGAAACTCCAGGGCGATGGGTTCCCACAGGGTGACCCGCTTCGAATACACCTCCGTCGCCTCGCCGCGGCCATTGCGGAAACGGATGACCACGTCATGGACGTACGGACCCGGTTGAACGTCGTTCCCGATCTTCGAGGACCCGCGGAACAGGATGGTCCGCAGTGTCATCCTGGCCTCCGGGCCCAGATCTGCCTCCTCGAGAACAAAATGCATCCGGTTGGTCGGATCAGCCATGCTCAACGCCCTCTCCCAGGCGGAATCAGGCTCGGGAAGACTGAGTTCCAGGTCTTCAGACAGACCGTTAAATCCGGCCGGATAGCGTCCCGCGAAGTAGAAGTCATCGTCCACCGGGGGATTGTTCGCCGCGTCGAAGGACGGATCTTCCGGCGCACGGGTTGCCCGTCCCGGTGCCCCGCCATTGCCCTGCTGATCTGAAGTAAACTCCCGATCCTTGTTGTCGTTGACGCCCAGTTTCCAGACCAGGCTGCGGGGTTCCTGGGTGACCGGTTCCTCCGGAACGTCCTCTCCAGGATCTTCCGAATCAGGAGCAGGTTCCGTCGGAGCGGGATCCGGGGTCGGGGTCGGGCTCGGGCTGACAGGAGCCTTGGGATTGCGGATCTCCAGTCGCGCCTGATCAAAAAGGACCCACGCACCCGTCCGGTCCGCATTGGGACCGGCGCGCACAAACTCCACCGTGTTCGCCCCGACCGTGGCACCGACGGACTCCAGGGAGAACTTC
This sequence comes from Verrucomicrobiota bacterium, assembly GCA_017302195.1. Classification (GTDB taxonomy): domain Bacteria; phylum Verrucomicrobiota; class Verrucomicrobiia; order Limisphaerales; family UBA9464; genus UBA9464. The sequence goes on along the minus strand of JAFLEG010000464.1, from coordinate 206 downwards.
ACCTCCAGGGTGGTGTTCCGGGTGATCTGGTTGGCATAGACCACGGAGGTTTCCCCACGGCCATTGCGGAACCGCACCACGATATCGTGCCGGAAGAACCCCTGCTGGATCACATTCCGGATCACGGATCCCCCGTTGTAGAGATCGGCATTCACGGTCATCGAGGCCTCGGGGCCAAGATCCTGCGGCTGCAGGATGAAGTGCAC
>JAFLEG010000463.1 GCA_017302195.1 Verrucomicrobiota bacterium | reverse complement strand
CACCCGGCCGCACGAAGTCTTCACGCGGCTGCACCAGACGATCGCCGCGGTGGTGCGCAGGCAGGACATCAACATCCGGCGGGTGCTGGCGGCACTCGCGGCCGGTGGGCATGTGCTGCTCGACGACTATCCCGGCACCGGAAAGACCACGCTCGCCAAGGTGCTGGCCCGAGCCCTCGATGCGCAGTTCACCCGGGTGCAGTTCACGCCCGACCTGCTGCCGTCGGACATTCTGGGCGTCGCCATCTTCAACCAGAAGACCAGCGACTTCGAGTTCCACGAGGGGCCGGTATTCACCCACATCCTGCTGGCGGACGAGATCAACCGCGCCTCGCCGCGGACGCAGTCGGCGCTGCTGGAGGCCATGGCCGAGGGGCAGGTGAGCGTGGAGGGGCAGCGTCGCGCGCTGCCCGATCCGTTCTTCGTCATCGCCACGCAGAATCCGGTCGAGTTTCGCGGCACCTATCCATTGCCCGAGGCGCAGATGGACCGCTTTGCGCTGCAACTGGAGCTCGGCTACCTGGCGCCCGAGGACGAGGTGGCGCTGCTCGGGGCCCAACTGCGGGAGCATCCGCTGGAGCGGGTGCAGCCGTGCGCCACGGTGGCCGACCTGCTGGCGCTGCGGCGGGCGGTGCAGGAGGTGCGGGTGAGCGAGGAGATGCGCCGCTACATCGTGGACCTGGTCGGCGCCACCCGGAAGATTGCCGGCGTGCGGCTGGGGGCGAGTCCGCGGGCCTCGCTGGCCCTGATGAAGACCAGCCAGGCGCTGGCCTATTTCGAGGGACGTGACTGGGTGGCGCCCGAGCCGGTGCAGGCCATGGCGGTGCCGGTCCTGGCGCACCGGCTGGTGCTGGATCCGCAGGCGGAGCTTTCGGGCCAGAGCCGCCGGAGCCTGGTCGAGGATGCCCTGCGCCGGGTGCCGGTGCCGGTGTGACCGGGGGGCGTCATGGTCATGGGAATCGGCCTGCTGCATCGGGGGTACCGGACGCTCTTCCGGGCGGGACGCTTCCTGCGGCACCGCGTGACGCCGGCCGGCGGCTTCGTGATCGCGGGCTGGGTGCTGGCGGCGGGCGCGGCAAATCCCGAACAGACGCTGGGCACCCAGGCCTTCCTGCTGCTGTCCGCGCTGCTGCTGCTGTCCCTCGTCACCGCGCCCTGGTTCCGGGCGCGGTTCGCGGTGTCCCGCCGGGTGCCGCGGTTCGGGACCGTGGGCGACCCCATCCCACTGCGGGTGGAGGTGCGCAACCGCGGACGCCGGGCGCTGCGCGGATTCGAGTATTTCGAGGAACTTCAGGACCGGCCCCTGACGCCCTACGAGTTTCAGGCGCGGACGGTTCCCGGGCGCGGCAACCGCAGCTTCCGTCTGGGCCGGCCCCTGCCGCCGATCCGGCCGCCGCGGACCGATCCCGTCCCGGTGCCCGACATTCCCGCCGGCGGGTCCGTGGAGCTGCAGGTGACGGTCACCGCCTGGCGCCGGGGTCCGCTGGTGCTCGCGGGCGGCGTCCTGGCGCGGCGCGATCCTTTCGGACTCTTCCGCGGATTCCGCCGCTCGCCGGCGCCTCAGACGCTGCTGGTGCTGCCGCAGCGGCATCCGGTGCCGCTCCTGACGCTTCCCGGCCAGAGCCACTATCAGCGGGGCGGCGTGGCGATGGCGGCGGGGGTTGGCGAGACAGAGGAGTTTGTGGCCCTGCGGGAGTACCGCCGTGGTGATTCGCTGCGACGCGTGCACTGGCGGAGTTCGGCGCGGCTCGGCGAGCTGGTGGTGAAGGAGTTTCAGGACGAGTACCTGGTGCGGCACGCGCTGGTGCTGGACACCTTCTGCGAGGCGTCGCGCGACGGGCTGTTTGAGGAGGCGGTGTCGGTCGCCGCCTCCTTCGCCTGCACGGTGCCGGATCAGGAATCGCTCCTGGACCTCCTGTTCGTGGGGCCCGGCACGGTGTGCGTCACCCGCGGCCGGGGCGTGGGGCATGTGGAGCAGATGCTGGAGGTGCTGGCGGCGGTCACGCCCACGCGCGAGCCGCGCTTCGGCGATCTGGAGGCCCTGCTGCTCCGGCACCGCGAGGTGTTGAGCGGCTGCCTGCTGGTGCTCCTGGACTGGGATGCGCCGCGCCGCGCGCTGGTGCGCCGGTTGCGCGCGCTGCGCCTGCCGTGCTGGGTGCTGCTCATCGTGGAGGACGCCTCCGCGACCCTGGATCCGGGACTGCCGGAGGAGCGTCCGGACCGCCTGATCCGCCTGGAGGCGGGGCGGATCCGGGAGGGACTGATGCGCCTGGGGGAGGAGGTCGCATGAACCGGGACGGACTCCGCGGTTCCATGGCCCGGACCCCGCTGCTGGCCGCCCTGGCACTCTGGGGATGGCAGGCGGAGTTGCTGCCCTGGGCGGTCGCCATGGGAGTCCTGCTCACGGCGCCCCAGTGGGTCCGGCTGCGGTGGGAGCTGACACCCGCCGATTTTTCCCGGCTGTGGAACTTCACCGCCCTGCTGTTCTTCGGCACCGGTCTCTACCTCTTCCTGGCGCGGGAAACCCTGGGGGACGATGCGGGCGGCGGGGGAGGCACGGGTCCGCTGGAAGGGATTCGCGTCCTGACCCAGGCCTTCCTCCAGTTCCTCAGGTCCCTGCCGCTGATCTTCTTCCCGTTTCTCCTGGTGCATGCCTGGAGCGGCACGGGCGCGCTGCCGTGGTGGGTATTCTCGATCTACACGCGGGCCCGGGCTGCGGCACGGACTCCGGACAACGCCGGAGCCGCGGCCGGGTGGCGGGTGGATCCCGTACCGGCCTATCTCGCGCTCACCGCCTTCGCCTCCTGCGCCACCACCCGCAACGCGCAGATCTACCTGCCGTTGCTTCTGGGCGTGGTGATGATGGGGCTGTGGCCGTGGCGCAACCGGAGCGTCGGGTGGACCGGACGCCTGGTGCTGCTGGCGTTTCTGGCCGGGGTCACGGTGGCGGTGCCGCCCTGGCTGGACCGGGCCCGGGCCGCCTGGCAGTCGCTGGAGGGACGTCTGCTGTCGAATGCCGGAGGCCGGGGATTTGACGCACTGCGTTCGGTCACCACCCTGGGCGCGGTCGGACGTCGCCAGACTTCGGGAGGCATTGTGCTGCGCGTCCGGTCTTCTGCCGGAGAGTCTCCGGGACTGCTGCGTGAGGCCGTGTACAACCGGTATCGCTCCCAGACCTGGGCGGCGACCCATCGGGATTTCATGCCTGTGGATTCCTCGGGCGATGCTTCGGTGTGGCGGGTCGCGCCCGGACGGCGTTCGGGTCTTCCCATGGTCATTTCCCGGGCCACCGCGGGCGCTGAGGCGCCCCTGGCACTGCCGGGCGATGTGGTCACGGTGCGCGATCTGCCGCGAATGCTCATCGAGACCAACTACCTGGGAACGGCCCGTCTGCGGGGTGGGCCAGCCATTGCGATCTACGGTGTGGAGCGGGGACCCGAAGGCGGGCTTGACGGTCCGCCGGAACCGGCGGACACCGACCTGGACCCGGTGTCGGGGGCGGATCGCGCGGCGGTGGACTCCGTCAACGAGTCCCTGCGGCTGGGTTCCCTGGCGCCGGCGGTGGCGGTGCGCACCCTGGAGCGCTACTTCGCCAGCGGATTTGAGTACTCCCTCTGGCAGCCCCGCCGCCGGACCAGCCCCGGGGACAGTCCCCTGGCGGTGTTCCTGAAGGAGTCGCGGTCCGGACACTGCGAATACTTCGCCACCGCCACGGTGCTGATCCTGCGGGCGGCGGGCATTCCGGCCCGGTATGCGGTGGGGTACAGTCCGCAGCGGCGCAGCGACGAGGAGTGGATCGCCCGGGGACGCGACGCGCATGCCTGGTGCCTGGCCCATGTGGACGGGCGATGGCGGGTCGTGGACACCACTCCCGGATCCTGGCGGGAGTTCGAATCCAGCCGCGCCGGCTGGATGGAAGGGCTCCGCGACCGGTGGAGTGATGCCTGGTTCCAGTTTGCCGTGTGGCGGCAGCAGGGCGGGAACTGGCAGGTGGCGGTGTTTGTGGCCGGGATGCTGGGTCTGTCCTGGATGGGATGGCGCCAGCTTCGTGGCAGCCGGTGGCGCCGCGCCTCGGGTGCCGCCCGACCCCCTGCAGCGTGGCGGCCGCCGGGCTGGGATTCGGAGTTCTTTCCGGCACTCCGCGCCCTGGAGAAGCGCCACGGAGCGCGGCCGGATCCGATGCCGGTGGGCCGGTGGCTTCAGGCCGTGATGCCGGCCGGACACCCGATGGCCCCCGCCATCCACGAGGCGGCCACGCTGCACTCGCGATTGCGGTTTGATCCCGAAGGGTTGCCGGCGGACCAGCGGGTGCGGCTTCGGGAACTGGCGCGTGAAATCCAGGGCTAGCCCGGATAGTTCACACTCTTTCTGCTGCGGCTGGCTGCAAGCCCTTCCGGCGGCGTTGGCCTCGCGTTCCTCACCGGACAGTATGTCCCCATACAGCCCGGCTCGGAATCGCTTCGGCCGCCTTGCCAGACGGGCTTTCGCTGCGCCTCG
>JAFLEG010000462.1 GCA_017302195.1 Verrucomicrobiota bacterium | reverse complement strand
GGGTTCACCACCTGGCTGGCGGGCGGCGGGGTGCGGGGCGGTTATGTGCATGGCGCCACCGACGAGTTCGGTTTCGCCGCGGTGGAGAACAAGGTGCACATCCATGACCTGCACGCCACGCTGCTGGCCCTGCTGGGTTTCAATCATGAAACCTTCACCTTCCGTCATGCCGGCCGCGATTTCCGGCTCACCGATGTGCACGGACAGGTGGTCCGGGAGCTGATGGCGTGAGGGGGCGCGGGGAAGTGAGAGTGATGAGGTCGGAGTGATGAAGTGGGCGGAGGGTTTTCCGGACCCACTGGTCCTCGCCCCGCAGCCGGGGATGCGTTGAAGGCAATCAGCGCTGCCGAAAGACGATCCGCGCCTTGCCGAGGTCGTAGGGCGACATGTTGACCTGCACCTGGTCACCCACGTTGATGCGGATGAAGTTCTTCCGCATCTTGCCCGAGATGTGGGCGAGGACCACGTGCCCGTTGGGAAGTCGCACGCGGAACATCGTTCCGGGCAACACCTGGGTCACCGTGCCGGTCAGCTCAATCGGTTCTTCCTTGGTCATGAAGACGGAGAGAATGGCCACCGGTTGGGCCGGCGGCTTGCGGACGCCGGACAGTGCAAAAACGTGCGCCCGCCGCGCAAGCCGACTTTTGTCAAAACGCGTGCAGCGACTTCCATTCGCGGTTTTCAACGGCCGGGATCCCGCTCAGTCTCTGCCCATGAGTCTGCCCCCTGCGCTGCGACGGCCGCGACGGTTGCGCCGGAATCCGGGCATCCGCGCCCTGGTTGAGGAGACCCGGGTGGGGCCCTCGGACCTGATCGCCCCCCTGTTTGTCACGGAGGGCGGCGGGGCGCCGGAGCCGGTGGATTCCATGCCGGGGGTGGTCCGGTGGCCGCTGGACCGTCTCGCCGAGGAGGTGCGGGCGCTCGCGGACCTAGGAATCCCGGGCATCGCCCTGTTTCCGGTGACCGACCCCGCGTTGAAGGATGATCACGGGACGGCCGCGCTGGATCCGGAAGGCCTGGTGCCCCGCGCGGTGCGCCGGCTCAAGGCGGCCGTGCCCGGGATGCTGGTGTTCACCGACCTGGCCCTGGATCCCTTCACCCGCCATGGGCACGACGGGCTGCTGACCGCGGACGGCCAGGATGTGGACAACGACGCCACGGTGGAGGTGCTGGCGCGCATGGCCGTGCTGCATGCCGGGGCCGGCGCCGACTTTGTCGCCCCGAGCGACATGATGGATGGCCGGGTGCGGGCGATCCGGACAGCCCTGGATGCCGCCGGTCATGCAAGCACTGGCATCCTGGCCTACGCCGCCAAGTTCGCGTCCGCCTTTTACGGCCCCTTCCGCGATGCGGTGGGCAGCGCTTCGGCTGCCGGCACCCGGGCCCTCGACAAGCGCACCTACCAGTTGAATCCGGCCAACCGCCGCGAGGCGATCGCCGACGCCCTGCTCGATGAGGCTGAGGGCGCGGATCTGCTGATGGTGAAGCCGGCAGGGCCGTACCTCGATGTGATCGCCGGGTTGCGCGCGGCGACGCGGTTGCCCATCGCCGCCTACCAGGTCAGCGGGGAGTATGCCCAGTTGCACGCGGCGGCACGGCTGGGCTGGCTCGATCTGGAGCGCACCCGCGACGAGTCGCTGCTGGCCATCAAGCGCGCCGGTGCCGATGTCATCCTCTCCTACTTCGCCCGCGAAGTGGCCGCCGGCGGGTGATCGGCTTTGAGGATCATGAGGACGTGCCACCCGACCGAATCCCTCGATGCACTTCTGGCCCGGGTGCGATCCTGCAGGGAGTGTGAGGCCGTGCTGCCGCTGGGACCGCGTCCGGTGCTGCGGATTTCGGCAGAGGCGCGGCTCCTGATCGTCGGGCAGGCACCAGGGCGCCGGGTGCATGAGACCGGAATTCCCTGGAACGATCCGAGCGGCGACCGGCTTCGCGACTGGCTGGCCATGGACCGGGAGCAATTTTATGAAGACCCGCGCATCGCGATTGTGCCTGCCGGGTTGTGTTACCCAGGACGATTGCCGGGCCGGGGCGGGGATGCCCCGCCGCGTCCGGAGTGCGCTCCGAAGTGGCATCCCGTCCTGCGGGCGGCCATGCCCGGGATCCGGCTGACCCTGCTGATCGGAGCCCACGCCCAGGCCTTCTACCTCCGCGATGCCGTGGGAAAGACGCTCGCGGACACCGTGGCCGGCGGCCGCAGGTTTCTTCCGGAGTTCCTGCCGCTGCCGCACCCGAGTCCGCGGAACATCGCCTGGTTCCGCCGCCACCCCTGTTTTGAACAGGAGACGGTGCCCGAGTTGCGCCGCCAGGTGCGGGAGGTTCTCGGCGGATGAATCCCGAAGGATCAGCGGTTGGTGGCGTGGAACTCGCAGACCACCGGGCGGTGGTCGGAGGCCAGGCCCCAGTCGGGCCCGGAGAACACGTAGCTGCCGTCGGACTTCCACTCGCGCGACATGCCCTTGCTCAGAAGCACGTAGTCAATGCGGCTGTAGGTGTCCTCCTTGCCGTAGAAGTGGGTCCAGGTGACGGTGCGAAACCGGTCGGCCCCGCGGGTGTCGCCATTGCGCTCGAAGGGGCGGGTGTCGGTGAGGGCGGGTTTTCCGCGTCCGATCAGCGTGCGCAGGGTCTCGCTGTCGCGGGTGTCGTTGAAATCACCGCAGACCAGGAGATTGGCATTGGGGGCGGCGGCCAGGAGGGCATCCACCTTCTCCCGCAGCACCCGGGCTTCCGCGGCCCGGAGGTCCGCCTCGTCGGCAATGGTGGACTGTCTCCGCGATTTGAGGTGGGTGGTGAGCAGGGTGAAACGGTACTTCGGCGTGACCTCGATCTCCACTTCGGCGATGCCGCGGCTGGTGAACAGCCGGCGTCCGTTGAGCAGGAAGGATTCCCGCGAATGAGGACGCCGGCCCGTGATCGGAAAGCGGCTGAGCACGCCCACGAAGATGTTGGTGTCCCAGCCGGCCACATGCTCCAGGTGCGGCAGGTCGAGTCCGGATTCCTTCAACCGGGCCTGGAGCTCCGTCAGTGCCTCCCGGTTGCCGATCTCCTGCAGCGCGAGCACGTCGGGTTGAATGGCCGCCAACTGGCGGACCACCTGCCGGCGGCTCTCGGCGGACTTGGCCTGACGGTTGCCAAAGGGGCGCAGGTGATAGTTCTCCAGGTTGAAGGTGGCCACCCGGAAGGTCTCTGGCGCCGGGGCTTGAGCGGCGCCCGGTGCGGCGGCCGCCAGGAGCGAGGCCACGACAGCCGCGGTGTGGAACAGGAATCGCAGAATCGCCATGACGAGAGTGCTGCGCGGGCAGCGGGTTTCAGTCCTCCCTTCCCGGGGAATCCGTAGGGAATCGGGTGAAGGGTGGCTCAAAGCCAGTGCCAGTGGGCATCCCCAATACTTGGGTGTCCGGGACCCCGGACCTGTCCATGACGCCCGGGAGCGCCATCACTCCTGCAATCCCGCCTTCTTCAGCTTGGGAGCGATCACCCGCTGGCAGTAGGGGTTCCGTCCCTTGTTCAGCCGGTAGTAATTCTGGTGATAGTTCTCGGCGGGATAGAATTCCGAAGCCCGGGTGATCTCGGTCACGATGGGCTGGGTGAACTCCTTGGCCGCCTCGGCCTTGGACTTTTCGGCGACGGCCTTCTGGGCGTCGCTGCTGTAGTAGATGGCCGAGCGGTACTGGGTGCCCACGTCGGCCCCCTGGCGGTTGAGGGTGGTCGGGTCGTGGACATGCCAGAACTTGGCCAGAATCTTTTCGAGGCTGGTGACCTTGGGATCGAACACCAGCATCGCCACCTCGGCATGACCGGTGGTGCCGTCACAGACCGCCTCGTAGGTGGGATTCTTCACGTGGCCTCCCATGTATCCGGAGGTCACCGACAGCACCCCGGGAATCTGCTGATACACGGCCTCGGTGCACCAGAAGCACCCGGCGCCCAGGGTAATCACCTCGGCGCCGGGCGGCACCGCGGGCTGGGGGGCCGGTTTCTTCGGGGAGGCGGGGGCGTCGGCGGCGGGCTGGCTCATGCAGAGAAAGAGGCCCAGAACGGGAAGCAGGGCCAGGGCAAGAAGACGATTCATGATACGCTCGTGTCTGGGGCAGATCATGGCACGGGATCGGGAATAGCCAATAGGGTTTGGGCGGGGGCTGGGGGTGGTGATCTGTAATTGGTGATCGGTGATCGGTGGTGGGTGGTCACTGCTCACCGCTCACCGCTCACTGCTCCCCAGTCATCAGCCCGTGGGCGAGCACGGTGCCTTCTTCCTTGCCCAACGGTGGGGCGAGTTTTCCACGAGCCGTACGCGCAACTGTGATCGGACGGCATGAAGAGGTCCGGGCATTGAAGGTTGGACGTCCGACCAGAGTTCTTCCATCCCTCATCCTTCCTCCTTCATCCTTTCCCCCCATGGGGAATCGCTATGACCTGGTCGTGGTCGGTTCGGCCTTCGGCGGATCGCTGATGGCCATGATCGCCCGGCGCCTGGGCCGGCGGGTGCTGCTGGTGGAG
>JAFLEG010000461.1 GCA_017302195.1 Verrucomicrobiota bacterium | reverse complement strand
GCCGACCGTTCCGGTTCCCGAGGCGGAGGGGCGTTCGGAAACGGGGGACGACGGTGGAGCCGCGGTGCGGTTCGTGGGCGCGGCCGCAGGCGCAGGGTCCCGGGCGGCACGCAACACCGGCGCCTCCTCGACCCGGACGATTTCCAGCGGAACGGAAGGCTCCGGAGGACGGACGGGCGGAGGCGGGGTCACCACCGGATTGGTCGCTCCTCGCGCTCCTGGTCCCGGTGACTGGGCAGCCGTGACCAGGGGAACCGCGGGCTTCGCAATCGGCGGCGCTGCATTGGAGGTTCGATCCGGAGCCGGCGGACGAACGGCCACCGCGGGATTGGTGGCGGTGGCCCGCAGGGATCCTGCGGCGTTGGTGGGTGCCTTGGTGACGGGTGCCGGCGGTGCGGCGGTCACCGTGTTGGTCATGGCGATCCGGTTGGTCGCCAAGGCCGGTGTGGGGGAGAACTGGACCTCCAACTGCCGGACCAGATCCCGCACCCCGGCCACCTCCGGTCCCTCCGGACCGAGGCTCAGATAACGGCGGTAGAGATCCAATGCCGAGCGGCGGTCCCCGAGTTGCTGGGTCACAATCGCCAGGTTCAGGGCCGCGGCCGCATCCAGTGGGTTCACCCGGACCGCCTGCTGAAAGCGCCCCTGGGCGTCCTTGAACCGGCGGCGCGATGCCAGGGCCATGCCGAGACTGTTGAGGACGGAGGACTGGTCCGGGGCCAGTTGCAGCGCCGTGGACAGCGCCCGTTCCGCGGCATCGGTTTGGCCGGAGGACAAGAGGGCATCGCCCAGCATGCGCCACGCCACCACGTTGGTCCGGTTGCCCTCCAGGCCGAGGTAGGTTCGGAGGGACCGCTCCGACTCCCGCCAGTGGCCGTCCTCAAACTCCAGCGTGCCCAGATTGTAGTGGGCATCGAAGAAATTGCGGTCGTCGTTCAGGGCCCGCAGGTAGGCCTTCTGGGCTTCCTGACGACGCCCGGAGGCGTGGTAGGCCAGCCCCAGTTGATTCCAGGCGGCGGCCTCTCCCGGGAGATCCGCAACGGCGCGCTCCAGGTAGGGGATCGCTTCGGCGGGCCGCCCGGCGGCCATCAGTTCGTCACCCCGCCGCAGTGCCTCCGGGCCGCGGGGGGAGCATCCCGCCACAGCCAGGACCCCGCAAAAGGCACCCACCCGAAACCATTGGATCCACGGCACAACAGCGTGGTTACGGCGGATCCCGGCAAGCGTCAAGGAGACCCCGGGGGAAAGGAGGTGCGACGCAGGATGAATGACAGCCCCCGGAATGCGTCGCATCCCGCAGCCGGGGTGCGCCGCTTCACCACGCGTTCCGACTTTGCCCCGTTTCCGATCCCGGCCACACTCCAACGGTTTCATGGCCAGTTACCGACGAGCGATGACCGCCGGGGTTCTCCTGGCGGGTCTGGGATCCTTCCGGATTCCGGCCACGATTGCGGCTTCGGAGCCGGCGCCCGCCCCCTCACCCGCGCGGGCCACCGTGGTCGCCGTGCAGGACCCGGGCGCCACCACCCATTTCATTCCCAACCTCGATGCCGTCCGGGGCCTGGTGACGCAGGGCCTCACCGCCCTGGCCGGCAAGCATTCCCCGGAGGCCGCGTGGCGGGAGTGGATCCAGCCGACCGACACGGTCGGGTTCAAGGTGACCTCGACGCCGGGCGAGGTGGCGGGAACCCGCCGGGCCGTCGTCCAGGCACTGGTGGAGTCCCTGCGCACCTCCGGACATCCCGCGGACAAAATCATCCTCTGGGACAAACGCACCGGGGACCTGCGCAATGCCGGATGGATGCAGCTCGCCCAGGAACTGGGGGTCCGGTGCGAGGGCACGGACGAGGCAGGGTGGGATCCCGATCCGGAGAAGGGGTACGACAAGCCGGTGCTGGGACGTCTCATCGCCGGGGACCTGGAGTTCTTCCGCAAGGACGAGTCGGGTGCCGGACGCCGGTCCCATGTGTCCCGGCTGCTGTCCCAGGAACTGACCAAGATCATCCCGGTATCGCCGGTGCTGAACCACAATGTGGCCGGGGTGAACGGTCAGTTGCTGGGACTGGCCTTCGCCAGCGTGGACAACACCCTCCGCTTCGTAAACAACCCGGGCCTGTACGCTGAAGCCGTCCCCGAGATCTGCGCGCTGGACGATGTCTTCCCCAAGATCGCCTTCGGTGTCAGCGACGCCCTGGTCTGCCAGTACCGGGGCGAGGACACCACCCGGCTCCACAATGCGGTCGCGTTGAATGAACTGCGCTTCAGCCGGGATCCGGTCGCCCTTGATGTGCTCGCCGTGACCGACATCGAGCAGGCACGGGGGGGGCCCGCCGAGGGGGCCACGCCGGGGAAACGCAATCCGATGGAACTCTACACCAACGCCGAACTGCTGGATCTTGGCGTCGCGGATCTGAAGCGGATTGACGTGAAACGCAGCCTGCACTGAATCCCACCGCCCACGACCCCATGAAAAAGCTCACCCCGGCCGAGATTCGCGCGGCGCTTCCTGCGGTTCCCGAATGGAAGCGACGCGGTGCGGTGATTTCGAGGACCTGGATCCTGGAGGACTTTCCCGCCGCCCTCGCCTTTGTCCTTCGGGTCGGACGGCTGGCCGAGGCCGCGCAGCATCATCCGGACATTGATATCCGATGGAACCGGGTGACGCTGGCCCTGACGACCCACGATGCCGGAGGGCTGACCGCCCGCGATTTCCAGCTCGCCGCGCAACTCGATGGCCTGAACGGCGGGGCGCCCCGTCGCCGGCGGAAGTCTTAGTCTCAGGGTTTCGGAAGGAAGAAGCCCCGCTGGCGCTCGCTGATCGGCATGGCCAGACGCTCCATCACCGCCAGCATGTCCTCCCAGACCCGCCGCTTGTCGGCGGGAGACTGGCTGCGGAGGAGGTAGGCCGGGTGATAGGTGGGCATCAGCGGGATGCCGCGATGGTCCTGCCACTGGCCGCGCAGCCGGGTGATGGACATCGGACGCCCCAGCAGCCCCTCCACCGCGGTGGCGCCCAGCGCGACCATCACCTCCGGCTGCAGGATCTCGATCTGTTCCTGCAGCCAGGGCAGGCACGTCGCCATCTCCCCAGGCGTCGGCTTGCGATTGCCATGGGATTGTCCGGGGGTGTCCGGACGGCACTTCAGCACATTGGCGATGAACACCTGGTCACGGCTGAGGTTCATGGCGACGAGGATCCGGGTCAGCAGTTCACCGGCGGCTCCGACAAACGGTTCCCCCTGGCGGTCCTCATCAGCCCCCGGCGCCTCGCCGACGAACAGCAGCCGGGCATTCACGTCGCCCACGCCCACCACCACACTGCGTCGCGAGCTGGCGAGGTGCGGACACCGGATGCATTCGGCAGCCCGGCGCCTCAGGTCGTTCATCGCGGCCTCCTTCGCCGCCGGATCGCGTTTCGGCGCCGGCGCTCCGGCGGGACCGGGCGTGACTGACGAGGACACCGCAGGTCCCGGGATCCGGTTCGCAGGTCCCGAACCGGCAACCGCCCGGTTCCAACGCGCCGCGGCGCCGGAAGGCAGGGAGCGGGGAACGGCGGCGGCCGCCGGCTGGCGCTCTCCCGGCGTGGTCTTCGGCGCCAACACCGGTGCCTTGTCGGCTCCTGGCTTCAATCGGACCGCCTTCGTCATCAATCCCGCCAGCGTCAGGCGGTCCACCTCGATCAATCGCTCTCCGGATTCCTGGAGCCCTTCCAGATGTGAGATCGTCGCGTCGAGCAGCTCCCGGTAACCGGCCATGCCGGCATTCTGGGAAGGGAGGGCCGTGGAGTCCATCGCGCTCTATCCGGGCGCGCCGGGGCTTCGCAACGCCTCCTCGCAGGCGGCGAGCAGTTGCATCGGTGTGATGCGAGCCAGACAGGCCGAGCGCTGGGCCTCCTGGCACTCCGGGATCGGCTGGCGGGAGGCGGCGCAGGCGCAGTCCACCACGCACTGACGATGTCCCGGGCCCGGGGGTGACCATTCGATCCGGCCCTCGTACTCGCGATAAGCCGTGACGGTCCGCACCCCCAGGGCCGCCGCCAGGTGGGTGACTCCGGAATCGGCGCCCACATGCAGGCTGGACCGTTCCAGGAGCGCAGCCAGCCGAGCCAGGCTCAGACGCTCTTCAAAGACCGTCACCCCAGCGCCCGCGACCCTCGACAGCCGCTGCAACCGTTCCCGCTCCCGGGGAGATCCGTCCCCGGTGGCGACGATCGGCAGCCCCGGCCGGCCGGCCAGTTTGGGAAGAAGCGCGCACCAATGTTCCATCGGCCATTCCTTCAACGCATGACTGGCGCTTGGCGAGAGGTGGATGCAGCGCCCGGGCACCTTGGCAGCGGCCCAGGCGCGATCCGGGTCGGGCACCTTCAGTTCAAAGCGGATGGGTCCCAGGCTCAGCCCCATCGCGGACAGCACCCGCCGGCGCTGTTCCATCATCGGAAGATTCCGGGGCTGCAGCGGCACCCAGGCGGGAATGATCCACGGATTGTAGAAGTGGTGACGCCCCCGA
>JAFLEG010000460.1 GCA_017302195.1 Verrucomicrobiota bacterium | reverse complement strand
CCCGCAGGCGGTCGTGGTCCGGGGCCCTGTGGCGCGGCGTCCGGCTGGCCATGACCCTCGCCCCGGCCTGGAAGGTCTTTGCCCGGCGATGACCCCACCCTGGACTGGACCATGACAAATCCCGTCATTGTCGGGACGCCGGGAACTCCTCCGCGATCCGTGTCTGTGCCGGTGGTGGTCGGCGCCGCCCTGTTTGCCGCAATCCAGGCCTTCTCAACGCTGGCCCCCCTCCTGTTGTCGTTCCTGCTGATCCTGCTGATCTCGCTCGCCATCAACCCGCTGATTATCAGAATGCGCACCTGGGCGGGGGGACGCCGCCGGGCGACCGGCTTGGTCACCGCAGGACTGCTGGCGCTGATGACCCTGACCGGCTGGGCGGCGCTGGGTCCCATGGGAACGTCCATCGCCCGGTTCTCGGAGCAGTGGCCGGGGTACTGGGCCCGCCTTCAAAAACCGCTGATCCGGATGGAAAAGCAGGCGGTGCTCTCCGAACAGCGCGTCGAGGCCGAGGTGGCGACGGAGATCGGGATGTCTCCGCTCGGAACCAACGTCCCCGCGCACCCCCGGACCACGGACCTCCCGGCTCCCAGCCGAGTCCCTGCCGAGAACTCCGGGTCGTCCCGCTTCAGCCTGGGGCAGATGGTCCAGAGTGTCGCCAGCGGGGTTTCGGGAGTGGCCTTCAACGCCGCCCAGACCGTCACCATCCTGATCACGGTGTTTTTCGGGGTGACCTTCACCCTCATGAGTCCGCGCCCGGTTGTCCGGGCCATCTTTTCCGTGATCCCGCAGCGACGCCACGGCGAGGCGCTGGCCATCGCCCGGCGCATCGGCGCGGTCGTGCCCCAGTGGGCGGGCGCCACGCTGGCAGGCATGGTGACCATCGGACTCCTGGTCCTGCTCATCATGTGGCCGGTGTTTGGATTTGCCGATGCGCTGGTGCTGGGCCTGATCGCCGGGGTGTTTGAGGCGGTGCCCTTCGTGGGCCCGATCCTGAGCACCGTGCCCGCGCTGCTGCTTGCCGCGGGCGAGGGCGGCCTGACGCCCCTCTGGGTGCTGGCCGGATATCTCGCCGTGCAGGCCTTGGAGAACAATGTCATCGCCCCCCTGCTCATGGCCCACGGGCTGAAGCTGCATCCGCTGTGGGTGATCCTGTCCATGCTGCTGTGCCTCTCGGCCTTCGGCGTGCTCGGCGTGCTCATCGCGGCGCCGCTGGTGGCGGTGACAGACATCGTTCACGACGAACTGTACCGGAAGCGCTTCCTGCCTTCAGTGAGTGACCATGATCTGGACCGGCTCGCCCGAAACGCCCTCGGGGAACGATCTGCAATGGCGGAATGATCAACGCCCGGACTGCACTGCCCGCAGCCCTGCGCCACCAATGTGCTGTCGAAAGCCCGGTGAGCGAGGCAGGCTCGCCGCGGCATGGGTTCTGGAACACGCCCCCGACCTCCCATGGTTCGCTCTGTTGAACGCCGGCTCAAGACGCTGCCCAGGGTCCTGACCAAGGAGGTGACCCGGGTCCAGGCCCGGCTCCATGCGCCCCTGGTGGTGCTTTGGCTCACCCTGTCCATCGCCGGAGTGGTCATGGCCTGGCTGACCTGGAAGGAACTCTCCGACCATGTGGACCGCGGGGTCCAGATGACCGCGTTCCATGAAGCGCTGGACCAAGTCTTCTCCAGCCTTCAGGACGCGGAAACCGCCGGGCGGGGCTTTGCATTGACGGGGGCCGAAGTCTTCCTGGAACCCCAGAGGGCCACCGAAAGGGAGTTCCCTAAACATCTGGCCAGGCTGGCCGAAATGGCAGCGATGGACCCGGAACTGCGGCAGCAGGTGCTGGACCTTCAGGCCCTGGCGGTGCTGAAGCTGTCCATCACGCGCAAGACCGTCGAGGAACGGCGCCGCGGGGGCCTGGCCGCTGCGGCCACCCTGGTGGAAACCCAGGAGGGAAAGCAGGCCATGGACCGCATTCGCGTGCTGGTCCAGCAAATGCGCTCCCCGCGGCAGAACCCGCTGACCGCGGCGGGGGACACCACCCGCATGCGGCTGCGCCGGGCCAACCTGACCAGCCTGGCTGCCGGCATCCTGGGCGTTGGCCTGGGATTCTTCGCCTTCTACCTTGCCCGGCTGGGCCTCCAGCATGAGCGTCGCGAGCGGACCCTGGCCGAGGCCAAGCTGCATGCCGAACGGAGCAACGACCAGAAGAGCACCTTCCTGGCCCACATGAGCCATGAGATCCGGACCCCGATGAATGCCATCATCGGGTTTGCCGAACTCCTGGAACGCGAGCTGAAGGAGCCGAGGCAGCAGCGGTACATTCACTCCATCCGCACGGCGTCCGATTCGCTGCTGCAGCTCATCAATGACGTGCTCGACCTGTCCAAGATCGAGTCCGGCATGCTGGAACTGCGTCCGGAACCGGCAGACCCGCGCGGGCTCTGCGCCTTCATTCACACCCTGTTTGGCGAGCCGGCGGCGCGGCGGGGGATCCAGCTCACCTGCGATACCGACGAGCACCTGCCCCGGGCGCTGCTCTTTGATCAGACACGGCTCCGGCAGGTGCTGGTAAACCTGGTCGGCAACGCCGCCAAGTTCACCGAGCGCGGGTTCATCCGCATGCGCATGAAGGGCGAACCCGACGTCGTCGGCGGCATCGCCCTGCATGTGGAAATCCAGGATTCGGGAATCGGGATCCCGCCGGACCGCCTGAACGCGATCTTTGAACCGTTCACCCAGGCCGATGGACGCCATCCGCAGGAACAGGGTGGGGCAGGTCTCGGACTCACCATCGTCCGCCGATTGGTCGAGGTCATGGGCGGCACCGTCGCCGTCAGCAGCGTCGTCGGGCGGGGCACCACCTTCCGCGTCCGCATTCCCCGATTGGCGATTGCCGACACGAACACAGGGGCAACCCCAGGGGGCAGCCCGGAACCCGCAGTGAATTTTGACTCCCTGCGCGCCGCCACCCTGCTGGTGGTGGACGACCATCCGCTCAACCGGGACTTCATTGCCGGGCTGTTTGCAGACAGTCATCACCGCCTGCATTTCGGGACGGATGGCGTCGAGGCGGTGGCGCTGGCCCGCTCGCTTCGGCCCGACGCCGTGCTGCTGGACATCCGCATGCCCGGGCTCGACGGCCGCGGCGCGCTGGAGCAGATCCGGGCCACTCCGGGTCTGGAGTCCCTGCCGGTCATCGCGGTGACGGCCTCCAGCCTCTCGGGCGACGAACAGAACCTGCGCCGGCTGTTCAGCGGCTACGTCCGGAAGCCGTTCACCGCGCGGGATCTCTACGCGGTGCTTGCCCGCATTCTTCCTTCGGAAGCGGGCGCCGGATCGCCGGGGACCGCTTCCGCGCCGGCCACCGCTCACCCGGGAACCGTGGAGCCCCCGTCCCCGGAATTCCTGAAGACGCTCCACGATCTGGAGACCGGGGTCTGGCCGTCGGTGCGCGACGGCATGGGCATGACCGCGGTGCGGGACTTTGCCGCGCGGCTGGGTTCGCTGGGTCAAGCCAGCGGCCAGGCCCTCCTGATGGACTATGCCGCAGGTCTGCAGCGCCATGCCGAGGCCTACGACGGGGCGGCGCTGGAATCCGAACTGGCACGCTTTCCGCAGATCCTTCGTCAGATCGGGGCCGTGCGCCCAGATCCGCAATGACCTCGCAACCGAATTCACCGACCGCACCGCCGGTCCGCATCCTGATTGTGGACGACCAGCCCGCCAACCTGCAGGTCCTGGGAACGCTGCTCGACCAGCGGGGGTACGACGTCGTGCCGGCACCCGACGGCGCCGCGGCGCTGCGACGGCTCGCGATCCGCCCGCCGGACCTCGTGCTGCTGGACGTGATGATGCCGGGCATGAATGGATTCGAGGTGTGCCGCCAAATCCGCGAACAGCGCGCCCTGGACGACCTGCCGGTCATCTTCCTGTCCGCTGCGGACGACAAGGAGGTCATCGTCCGCGCCCTGGAATCCGGCGGGGTGGACTACGTCACCAAGCCGTTCAATCCGGCGGAACTGCTGGGCCGGGTCAAAACCCATCTCGCCCTCAAGGCCGCCCGGGACCGCCTGCGGCAACTGGCCCAGGACAAGGATGAGCTGCTGGGGCTGCTCGCCCACGACCTCAAGAACGCGCTGGGCAGCGTCCAGATGAGCTCCCAGCTCCTGGCCGAACGGACGGTGTCGGATACCCGCCTCCACCGTCTGAGCGTGAACATCCAGGAGGCTGCCGACCGCACCCTGGCGTTCGTGAACCAGTTCCTGGCCAACACCGCCACCGAACGCGGCCTCACCCTCCATCCCGTCGCGATGGACCTGGCGCAGACGGCCGCCGGCGTGGTGCAGGAGTACGCCTCCAGGGCGCAACGCAAGGGCATCCGCCTGCACATGGATCCGCCCCCGGCACCGGCACCGGTCCATGCCGATCCTGGGGCGCTCCGGCAGGTGCTCGACAATCTGGTCAGCAACGCGGTCAAGTTCTCGCCGCCGGACCGCACCGTTCAGGTGTCCGTGACCGCAGAGCCCGG
>JAFLEG010000459.1 GCA_017302195.1 Verrucomicrobiota bacterium | reverse complement strand
GACGGCACCCCGACTCCGGGCCAGTTCGCCAGCTTCCTGGGCAAGCAGCATGACCCGCTCTTCGTGCCCTCCGATCCCAACGAGACGGGATTCAGCCTGCCGCAGTTCAGCCTGCCGGAAGGGCTGACCCTGGACCGCCTCCGGCACCGGCGCGGACTGCAGGAGCTCGTTGACCGCCAGGCGCGTCTGATGGAGTTCAGCGCGGAGGCGCGCGGTCTGGACGCCTACTACGCCAAAGCCCTGTCCATGCTCTCCAGCCCGCGCATCCGCGAGGCCTTCCATCTGGCCGCCGAGCCGGAGAGGGTCCGGGACGCCTACGGCCGGACCACCTATGGCCAGGGATGCCTGCTGGCCCGCCGGCTCGCGGAAAGCGGCGTCCGGTTTACCACCTGCTACTTCAGCGACACCATCGGCGGACAGAGCACGGACGGCGGCGGCTGGGACACCCACGGGTTCAACAACACCCGCATGTTCCCCATCATCGAGCAGTATCACCTGCCCATCACCGAGCAGACCCTGCCCACGCTGATCCTGGACCTGGAGCAGCGGGGCATGCTCGACGACACGCTGGTGGTGTGGATGGGCGAGTTTGGCCGCACACCGAAGATCAACGCCAATGCCAGCCGCGATCACTGGCCCCACTGCTACACCGTGCTCCTGGCCGGCGGCGGCGTGAAGCGGGGCTACGTGCATGGCGCCAGCGACGCCACCTGCAGCCATCCGGCGGAGTCCCCGGTCACCCCCGACGACATCGCCGCCACGATCTATCACCTCATGGGCATTGATCCGCGCAGCGAGGTGACCGACGCCCAGGGCCGACCGATCATGATTTCCAGCGGCAATCCAATCCTGGAGCTGCTGGCGTGACCGGGACGTCGTGAGCCTCACGTCGGCCTCCGTAGAAGACGAGGTGACGAGGCTCTCGCCTCCTCACCGCCCTCTTCGGCCTACCACCAGAACGTGGGATCGCCCTCCGTGCGGACCCGCATCTTCTCGAAGCGGCGCCACTCGCCATGGCCATCGGCCATCAGCAGGTTGCCCCCCTGCGGCAGCTTGCCGTTGAGGTGCGGGGACTGGTGTCCCTTCCAGCCGCCATCCACCTTGGTATAGCGGTTTCGCGTCCGGTCGGTCTCGTTCATCCCCGCGGAAATCGTGGCATCGGCGATAATGACCCGATCGGAGATGCTGGGGTTGAACTCCGTGCCATCCCGCATCTTCCAGGCCTTCGGATTCAGCGACTCGGTGATGTTGGTGGGCCGGACCCGCGCGGCGTACGGCCAGGCAAACTGGTAGCCGACCACCCGGTAGCCCTGGTCCCGTGTGGTGGTTTCGGTGACGGAGTCCGTGGTGAAGCGCCACAGCTCGTCGTTGTCCTGCTTGGCGAAGGAGGGACAGTACAGGATGTGGCGCTTGGCACCATTGGCGGTGAGAATGTTGGCGACGTAGGCAGGGACGTCCCACGGCCACCCGCCCGCCGTCTTGCTCACGGGATCAATCAGATCGGGAAACCGGTCCTTGTTGTCGTGCGCGTACATCATGGAGGCCACCCCGAGCTGCTTCAGGTTGCTCAGACATTTTGTCTGGTTGGCCTTGGACTTGGCCTTGGCGAGGGCCGGCAACAGCATGCCGGCCAGGATGGCGATGATGGCGATCACCACCAGGAGTTCGATCAGGGTGAAGGCCGCGCGCGACCTTCGGGACATCATTGAGTTCATAAAGCGGGTCGTGTTCTCCAAGACAGCAGGTGCGTGCAGGGCGCGCCGATACCGTCCGGGAGTACGGCATCACCCAATCACTTGACCCGCCGGTCGTCCATGAGGTTGCGCGCTAATGTTGTGAAGAATTTCACCGGGGTTCCCCGCTTTTTTCCGAAGGGCAAACCGGGCAGGCTGTCCGCACGAAATGCATCCTGACTGGTCCACGCTGGGTCTGGACGCCCTGCCGGAAACGCTGTGGAGCGTTCTGACGGAGGCGGTTCGGCCGGGTGCCCATCCCTGGCGCACCCCGGTGCTGGCCACCCGCGGACATCGGGGCGGGGAGGCGCGGGTGGTCGTGCTGCGCGCGGTGACCCTGCCCGGCTTTGAACTCATTGCCTTTTCCGACGTCCGGGCGGCGAAGGTGGTGGAACTGGAGGCGCATCCCGAGGCCACCTGGGTCTTCTATGATCCGGCGCAGCAGGTGCAGTTGCGGGCGTTTTCCGAGGTCCGGATGCATTACCGGGATCCGGTGGCCCAGACCTACTGGCACCGCCTGCCGGCCGAGCATCAGTCGCGCTACGGCGCCGGTGCGGCGCCCGGCATGCCGCGGCTGGATCCCAATTCCCCCGCCCCCGCCGCGGTTGGGGACGAACGGCAGTTCGCCGTGCTGGTGGGCGCGGTGCGGGCGCTGGACATCCTGTGGATCGGGGGACACCCCCATCGGCGGGCCAAATTCCGGCGGGTGCGGACGCGCTGGACGGGATCCTGGGTGGAGCCATGAGCGCCATGAGTGCCGTGAGTGATGGGCCCTCCCGCTTTGGCGGCGTCGCCCGGCTGTTTGGAGCGCCCGCGCTCGCCCAACTGCAGCAGGCCCATGTGCTGGTCGTGGGATTGGGCGGCGTGGGTTCCTGGTCGGTGGAGGGCCTCGCCCGGACCGGCGTCGGGGCGTTGACCCTCGTGGACCTGGACGAGATCTGCGTCACCAACATCAACCGCCAGTTGCCGGCGCTGGACTCCACCCTCGGGCAGGCCAAGGCGGAGGTGCTGGCCGACCGGGTGCGATCCATCAACCCGGAGTGCCGGGTGGCCGTGGCTCTGGAGTTCTTCACCGAGGCCAGCGCGGAGCGGCTCCTGCGCCCGGCGGAAGGCCAGCCGCCATTTTCGGCCGTGCTGGATGCCATGGATTCCACGCTCAACAAGATCCGCCTCATCGCGCGCTGCCGGGATCTCGGGCTGCCCCTGGTCTGCTGCGGGGCGGCCGGCGGACGACGGGATGCCGCGCGGGTCTCGGTCGCCGACCTGTCGCAGGTGACCCACGACCGCCTGCTGGGCGGGGTGCGGAAACAGTTGCGCCGCGACCTGGGATTCCCGCGCACCGGTCCGCTGGGCGTGGACTGCGTGTTCTCCCCGGAGCCGCCGGTGTTCCCGCAACCGGACGGCACCGTGTGCGGCACGGCGGCCCCCATGACGGATGGCACTGGGGAGGGTGAAGCGCCCCGGCTCAACTGCAATCAGGGCCTGGGCTCCTCCGTGTTCGTGACCGGCACCTTTGGCTTCGTGGCCGCCGGCCGCCTGGTGGACCGGATCCTGCGGGGTGGGGTTGGGGGGTAGGGCCGAGCAGCGAGAGGTGAGGGAGGGAGTCAGAGCCTCGTAACCTCGTCTCCTACGGTCTTCACTTCATCCCTCATCCCTCATCCTTCGCGACCAGCTCCGGGGTTGCGATTGGCCCGGGTCCGGGCACGGTGCGCGGGCTTGCCGGACCCGGCCACATCCGACACGCCCGGGGACTTGCTGTCCCTGACGGCCGATCACCCCGCTTGGGCCGCGCTGCTGGAGCGCGCCGCGGGGTCCGGAGTCCTTGCCGCCCCCCCGATGCCCCCGGCGGCCCAGGCCCTGTTCGCGAGCCTGCTGGTCCGCCGGTTTCCGGGAAGGCGTCTGGTGCTGGTCACGGACTCCCTGCGCGCTCAGGAAGCCCTCCACGCGGACCTCACTACCTGGCGGCATGTGGCCACGCGCACCGAAATGCCCGATGCCGCGGCGGCGCGGCATCCGGTGCCGCTGTTCTTCCCCGCCTGGGAGGTGTTGCCGCAGGAATCCAAGCTGCCGCATGCCGACGTGATCAGCGAGCGGCTGGAGATCCTGCTGGCCCTGCAGGGCGACACCCGCGATCCGGCGCCGACGCCACTGGTCACCACGGTCGTGGCGTTGATGCAGCGCACCTTCGCGGTCGGGGCGCTGCGGGAACGGGTCCGCCGACTGAACCGCGGGGACACCGTCAACCCGCTGGACCTCATCGAGTGGCTGGAGGACCAGGGCTACGAACCGGAGGCCAAGGTCACCCACAAGGGCGAACTGTCGTGGCGCGGCGGCATCGTGGACGTCTGGCCGCTGCCCTCGCCGTGGCCGGTGCGCCTGGAGTTCTTCGGTGACGAACTGGAGTCGCTTCGGGAGTTCGATCCCAACTCGCAGATGTCCCGCGAGCCGATGGAGGCCATCCGCATCGCCCCGGCCGGGGAGATCAGCCTGCTGAAGCCGTCCCATCGGATCGGCGACCCCGCGGAAGCCCCGCCCGCGGAAAAGGCCTGAACTAGCACGGCCGCCGCCCAGCTCAGAACACCAGCTTGGCCTCGAGCCCCACGAACGGCGTGGGGTCGGCCTGCACATCGCCGATCCGTTCGCCGTTCTTGTCGTACAGCGTGTACTCCGCCCACGCATCCACGCCGATCGTGCCCGTGAGCGAGAAGCGTTTGCTCGCCTTCCACACGGCGGAGAACTCGATCGGCACGCGGGCGTCCTCGGCGATCCCGTCGGGCGCCACACCCTCGTCATCCAAT
>JAFLEG010000046.1 GCA_017302195.1 Verrucomicrobiota bacterium | reverse complement strand
AAGATAAACATGGCGAGGGCATAAATTTTGTTAGGTTTGGATTGGAACCAATGAATAATATTTATATTTATCTTCAATCCCATACTCTATTTATAATTTTGATATTTAAATCATTCCCGTGCACCACGATCCCGGAGCCGTGGTCCGGTTGCTCCGGATTGAAGAGCCTGATGCCCTTTTCGGAAAACACCGGCGCCGCGGCGAGCGTGGACGCGATGAACGCCGGCACGTTGTCCATGTCCGGAATCATGCGGCGATCCCCCTCTCCCGGAGCTTCCGGAGGACGTAAACGCCCATGTCATCCGTGACGGCACCGATGGCGTCCTCCGTCGCCTTCTGAGCGCGCGGCGTCGAGAGCGCGCTGCCGGCCTCCGTGGACTTCGATCCGTACAGGAGCGTCAGGGAGGCATTCTTTTCTGAGACCATCAGGCCCGCGGAAGCGAGCAACTGGTTGTAGCGGCCCCGGTGAAACTTCTGCTTCCGGGAACCGGCGGCGACCTGCGACCAGGCGTTGCCCAGTTCCTTCAGGTTGCCGATCCGCGCGACGTGCTGGGTGTACCCGCGGCCGCGCTCGCGCACGTTCAGCTCTGCCTGGACGGCGAGCGCCTGGAAATTGAGCGTCTTGCCCTTGCGCCGGAAACCGGTTTTGGACGACTTGCCGTAGCGGGTCTGACGGCTGGCGATATCGGAGTGCGCCGTGTGCCGGAACATCAGCCGCTCACGAACTGCAGGTCGCACCCTGATCCCGCGGCCGCTCTTCAGCATCTCGATACCCGCTTCCCGAACGGCTCCCTTTGCCGGCATGAGCGGCATGAGCCGGTTGGCCAGCTCGAAGGCCAGCTTCGTGCCCTGCTTTGCCAGAGCCTCCTGAGGCAGCTTCTTTGCCAGTTCGATGTAACGGCCCAACATCCGGTTGAGACCGTCCGTCTTGGCTGCAATGGCGACGTTCATCGGGGGTGGGGCCTTTCCACGAACTCACAGATGAACTCGACCCCAGGCTTGCCGGACAAATTCTCCACCGCCCCAATCCGGTACGAGGAACCGCTGGCCTCATCGAAGAATGCGCCGGCGGTCGGCACGGTGCTGAACTGATCCCGAGGAACGGTGACCATGACGGACGCGGACAGGTTCTCCTCCAGCCGCTCCGAATCCGGCTGCAAGCCGATGGGCGTCACCAGGGCCGTCACTGTCCGGCGGTCGGGCGCAACAAGCGGAATTCCGCGAACCCGGAGGGATTCGCGGAAACCCATTTCCCGCAGCCGTTGCGCCTCAGACATGGTGGATCAGTTGACCTTGCGGCGACCGGTGGCCGGCTTGCCCTTGCGGGTCCCGGCCGGATTCGCGCCGGTGGCGAAATCTTCGTGGGGGTCCCCAGCGGTGTCCTCCGGCTCCTCAGACGCAGCCGGCTCTCCGCCATCCTCGGCGGGGGGCACGGCAGGCGGGGGCGGCAGGTCGGAAGGTGGCGCCCCAGCCGCCGGATTCACTTCCTGGTCCGGCTCCGCAGGCGCATCCAGGTCCGGCTCCAGCCGCATCTTCTGGACGATGCCGCCCTGCGACAGCTCCGCGAAAACCATCTCGTCGTAGCGCGGATGCTTCCGGGCAGCCCTCCACTGCTTGCACTCGGGCGCCTGGATCTCGTACCCGGAGGCCGGGCAGAAGATCATTTCCCAGGCACCTTCGCCGCGGACGCGGCCCAGCGTGACGTAATTGCGAGCCATTCGGTTTTGAGGTTTGGGCGGCGGACCATCAGCCCGCCGCCCGATCAGAAATCAGACCGATTACGGCTTGGTGATGCGGAGCAGCGCGTTGACCTCGCCGACCGCGTAGCCGTAGCTGACCTCAATGACCTCCTTGGTCAGGTCCAGATCCGGATCGCCCCAGGCGCGGTACTCGAAGGTCAGGCCGGTGTCCGCATCGGTGACCCGCTTGTAGTCAATGATCTTCCGGACCTCGTTGGTCGGATTGATCGGAGCGGCAGCGACGAGGATGGCGGACGAGTAGATCGCGGCACCGATCAGCTTCTCCGCGCCGTTGTCCGGCAGGTTCGGGACCTCATGCGGCTTGAACCCAGCCACATCGAAATCGGGGAACCCGTCGCGCACCTGGTTCAGGCTCTGCGCGTTGGCGTAGCCCAGGCGCGAATCCTTCATCAGCGCCATTCCCGGGGCGGTGTCGAGCACCAGCGAGCGGACGGCAGAAGGCCAGTGCAGCTTCTGCGCGAGTTCCCGGAGGGCCAGCACGTCATCCAGGTCAAACGCGGTGGCAGCCTGAGCCGTGAGCGTGGTCGCGGTGAAGTTGGCGGCGGTGACCACGCTCCAGATGTCCGCAATCACGTCCTCGGCGAGCTTCTCACCCTCCAGGGCCAGGAACTCCTCCTGCTTCAGGAACGGCTGCCTGGTGAACTCGTCAGACGTGAACTGCACGCCGCGGAACTTCCGCTTGTTCACCGTGACCTCCTTGGACAGCAGGCCCTGGTTCTGGCCAATGACGTAGCCGGTGCCGGCGACCCAATCCGTGGAAGCGCCGGAGGCCAGAGGAAAGTAGGGCACCTGGACCTTGTTGGTGCCCTCCAGGGGCACGTCCAGGAACTCGGTCGAGAGCGCCTTGAGCGGCAGCAGCCGCTTTTTGAACGCCCGCATGGCGGTGTTCAGCAGGTGGTCTCGCTTGAGAGCATTGGCAATCGTGATGGCCATAGATCAGTTCGGTTTTGCGTGGTGGTTCGAGAGGGGTGTGACGGTCAGTTGCTCTGGATGATGGCCCGGAGCCGGGCTCCCTTTTCCTTGTCGCTCAGGAGCGCCGAGAGCTTCTTCGGGTCATGCTGGACGGCCTCGTATTCCGCCATCAGCTCCGCGTCCTTGCCCTTGGCCTCGCCCGAGGGGCCGGCGGCCGGCGGCGGAGTCGTGACCGCGGTCGGGCTGATCCCGTGCTTGGCCAGCGCGGCGGTCAGGGTGGTCTCCTCCGCCTTCAGCGCGTCCCGGTCGGTGGTGACGGCCGCCAGGTCCGCCTTGGCCTTGTCGCGCTCGCCGGTGACGGCGGTCACCTTCCCCAGAGCCTCATCCCGTTCCTTGGTCAGGGTCGTCACCTGTCCAGTGGCGGTGTCGCGCTCCGTGGTCAAGGTCTTGACCTGCCCCTGGAGGGTGTCGCGCTCGGTGGTCATGGCCTTCAGGGCATCCTGCGCGGTGCGCAGTTGGGCGAGGGCATCGGGTTCGTTTGCGGGGGTGCTCATGGTAGCGAGAAAAATCGTGATCCTTCTCCTATCGGCGGGATGACCAAATGCGTTTCCGAAATCAGCGCCGGGACCGGGCCAAATCCCGGAGGTTGGCCACTGCCCAATCCAGGCCGCCAATTCCATCAATCAGGCCCAATTCCTGAGCCCTTTCGGCGATGTAAACCGCACCGGATTTTGCCTCCTCATTCAGTGAACCGCGGCGGCGCTTGATGGTGGCGTGGAATTCCGCGGCGCAGTCCTCCACACGCTGCTGGAGGTACGCCATCCGACGCTTGTCCATTTCCACGCCCGGCGCCGTGGTAGCCTTCAGGTGGGCGTCCTTATTCGTCACCACCACCGGATCAATGCCCTTCTCCTTCAGGTACCGGGTCCAATCCAGATAGGAAATGATCGTCCCGATGGAGCCGACCATGGCGGACCGGTTTGCGATGACCCGGCTCCCGGCGGACGCGATGTGGTAGCCGAGGGAAGCCCCCAGGCCGGAGATCCAGGTGACCATGGGCTTGTCCTTCGCCAGCGCCTCGGCGGCGTCGGAGACTTCCAGCCCGCCGGTGACCATGCCTCCGGGGCTGTCCACCTCCAGAATGGCGCCCGTGGTGTCCGGATCCCGGCGCGCATCCTCGATCATCTGGCGGATCGAGTCGGAATCCTCCACACCATAGAACGCCATCTCCACGACGTGGGGCTTGCGCGCGAGAATGCCCGACACCGGAATGACCGTCGTTCCGTCCACAAGCATCTTCCGTTGCGGTTTGAGCGTTTGGCGCAGCGCCCGGTAGTACGGCAGCTCGGCCGAACCTGGTTCCGCGCTGTCCGGGGCCGTCATGGTAGGCTCCAGCGCCAGCACCCCGGCGGTCACCAGTCCGATTTCCTCCAACGCCAGCCTGCGAATGATCGGGTTCACTTCTTGTCCTTGTCTTCGGATTTCTCGGCTTTCGGTTGCTCGAAGCCGTACTTGGCCAGAATGATTTTCTCATCCACGCCGGTTTCCTTCGCGAGCTGCTTGGCCCCCTCGATCAGCGCCTTGTCCTCGGCAAAGGTCGAGGTGAGCTGGTCGCCCCAGGACTGCTGCCGCCGGGAGAAGTATTCCGCCCGCGTCATCAGGCCCGCCTGCACCGCCTCCATGTCCGCCCTTTCCTGGTCCCCGAGGTCAATGGTCAGCCGCGGCGGCCGCTGGAACGTCACCCGGTCCCAACCCGGAACTTCCTTCAGCCGGCCGGACTCGATGGCATCGGCGGTCACGCGCACCCGGAGCCAGCGCATGAAGGACGTAAGAACCTCCTGCCGCTTGTTGAAGCGGCGCTGGGCCATGCCAATGACCGCGCGCCATCCCGGCCCCGTCATTTTCGCGCCCAGGAAGAACGCGGGTGGAATGCCCAGGGAGGAAACGAACAGGCCGGTCAGGAACTCGGTGAACTCGCCGAACTGGGGCCCGGGGTTCTTTTTATCCAACTGGACGAACTTCCGGCCGTTGGTCAGTTCCTGGATGTCGCCTCCTTCCAGATCCCACCGCTTCACCTTCGGCGGCAGGTTTTCCGCCTTGGGTTTCTCGGCGTCCGTGCCGTCCGCGCCGTCGTCAAAGTCATCTCCGGCGTCCTCGCCACCCGGGCTCTCGATGAAGCCATTGAGCGCGGCGTCAATCTTCACGTTCCGCTTGGCGAACCCAATGATGTCCCGAACGTCCCGCAGGTCGTTGAGCCCGCGGCGCAACGGGGTCATGCCGCGCCGCTGGGTGGTGGGGGTCTGTTCGTACAGCAGGTACGCCTGCCCCGAGGGCACGCGCTCCCATTTGCCGTCATCAATCTCGACGTGGTAGGCAATCGTCCTGCCGTACCGGTCGAGTTCCACGCCCTGGTCAATCGGCACCTTCGGCCCGGTATCCCCCGGAGTCGTGATCCTGTGCGCCTCCACGAACTGGAGCTGTGGGAATCCAGCCTCCCGCGTCAGGACGGGCAGCGTGTCCCCGTCCAAGTCCATGGAGCACGAAGCGTTGTATTGCAGCCATTCCAGGTTCGCGCCCGGGCGGCCGTAGAAGTCCGCTCGCGCGGCGAACTCCTCAAAGGTCAGATCCGCCTCGTCATTCCACTTCGCATCCGGACTGGCGGCCTGAGTCAAGACGGGCGCTCCGTAGTGCCCCATCATGTCCACTGCCATGCCTGCGACGCCCGAATTGTCGTACAGGGCTCGGGCCAAAAGGGACAACTCGCGCCGGGACAGCTCCGATCCCGCCATGAACGCGGCCGTGAGGATGCGCGTCCGCGCTTCGGTCGAGCGCAGGGCTTCGTAGTATTGCGGCCCAGCGCCGCCGCTGAACACCAGGCTACTCGCCTCAGGACCCAGCACCCATTTGGTAGCGCGTTGCACTGCCGCACGGGGGCCACCGCCCGTGATGAATCGGGCCAACGAACCGCGAAAACTCACGACAGCACCCTCCCGCTGAAGCATGCCCGCACGCGCCGCGCTTTCACTGGGAGGTCGGTCGGGTTGTCCGTGCCCTGCGCGTCAAGCCAGTCCAAGGCCCGGCCGATCAACTCCGCAACGAGTCCGGGCTTGATCCCGGACGCCTCCCCAAACGACGTGACCCCACCCGCTTCCGAGGTGGAGATGATCCACCGCCCCCCTTCGTTGATCAGCGAATACTGGTTGAGCGCGAAGCCCTCAAGCACCTGCCGAAGTGTCTTCCCGTCCGCTGCTGCGCGCAGCTTCGCCACCCTCACCAGATATCGGAGGTCCATCATCTATCGGCGGGATGACCAAATTCCCCACCCCTTCCGCTCCCCGTCCCGCCTTTCGTTCCGGACCCCGGATCAGCTTGCAAATCACCGCCATGACCAGGATCTGCAGCTCGCAGTCTCGATAGTGATCGTCCTCCCACCGCTTGCGCCAAACACGCTTCGGGCGCCCCAGTTTGTCCGCCACCTCCTCCCGGACGTATGCCATGAGGTGGCGCATGTAGGCGCGCTCCGTTTCCTTCGGCAGCGTCCAGCCCGGGATGATCCCTCCCATGCAGGACGCCAGCAGGTCAAAGAGCCGCTGGTTGCTCCATCGGTAGAGCTTCAGGAGGCGCCGCTTCCCTGCGCGGCCCTGATTCGCATCCACAACGGACCGGTCCCATGACCGGCGCACCTGCCGCTTCTTCCCGTCCGGCCCCACTTCCGAGATGATGAACCACTCGTTTTCCTCGCCCTTGAACGCCTTCCAGCCGGTCGCCAAACAGAACCGATAGCAGTCCGTGGCCATGTGCCCGGTGTCCAAGGCGCAATTCCGGATCGGGACTTCGTGCTCAATCCGCTTTTGCTCCAGGGCCTCCTTTGTCTCCACCTTCCCGTGAGCAATGAGGCGGTTCTCACCGGTGCTGGAAAACGACCGCACTACCCAGAAGTAGTGCTCGCCACCCTTGGCCTGCCGGTCCGCGCTCATGAACCGGGTCTGTTCATCCGCCCAGACCTCGCCCAAGGAGTAGTCCTCCCGCCGATCCTCCAGGGTCCCGAAGTCCTCCAGTTCCCCCATGTCTTCGCGCCACGGCCGCCCCAAGGTCTCCGTGACGAAGGTCCGCATGGGCTCCGTGTCGCCCGCCCGGATGGCCACCAGAGCGTCGAAATACTCCTGCACCACCGACCGCCAGGACACCCAGAACGGCACCAGCGCCGACCAGGTGAAGGAAACGGTTTCGGCCGGAGCGTCCGGCCGGGTCGCAACGTAGGCACCCTCGCGCGCCATCGCCTTCCTGACGGCCGGGGTGTCCTCCATCAGCGTGTGGCAGCCAGGGCACTTGCAACGGATGAATGGCGCGAGGACGTCCCCGTTGCAGGTCCCGTCCTCCTCGAATGCGCCAGGCACATCCCGGAACCGGCACTCCCCGCCATTCTCCGGATGCACCGCCACCAGGTCCTCGAACTTCAGCTCGAACAGGTCCCCGCAGTTCGGGCACCGGGAATTCCAAACCCGCTGATCCCCCTGGAGGTAGTGGTGGTGGATGTTCTGCCCCTCGTCGCCCGGGGTGGACATCATGATGATTCGGGAATTCCAGTAGGCGCGGACGCGCTTCAGCACCATCGGCAGCGCGTTCTTCGGGAAGTTCCGGACCTCATCCAGCCACAACCAGCGAAGCGGTTTTGATTGCAGCTTCGCCTTTGAGTTGGAGCCCGAATAGTAGAGGGGCATCGTCCGGAACACCACGTCCTCCACGGAGCTGGAAATCATCTGATCCCTGACCGGCCGGCACCGCAGGAACATCGGCATGAATCGGTCGCGCAGGTCGTCTTTGGCCATGTCCGCATCCGACGTCACCCACTGACCACGCCCGGGCGCCTCGGAAATCGCCCACATTTTGGACAGCACGCCAAAGGTGGTCTTCGAGGACTGCGCGGCACACATGACGATGATGCGGCGCCGCCGATTGTTCGGGACCTCCTCCATCGGCTCCTTGAGCCATGGGGAATTGTCCAGCCGGATACGGCCCGGGATTGGGGACCCCGGCTCCGCGTACACGTTTTCCTCGGTCCATTTCCAGGACAGCAAAGGTGACTGGGGGCGCCACGCGGCCGCGGCCGCGCGCCAGACCGGATGATCCAGGCGCATCGTCACTCGACGCCCCCCTCATCCTTCACCGCCGCCTCCAGTTCAGAGATGCCATGGATCGGGTCGCCGTGAAGTTGCGCCAGGGCTTCGTTGATACCATCGCGAATCAGCTCCTCCGCCTCCGGGGCGGACACTCCAACCACCTGCTGGGCGAGCGCGGAAGGCAGCCCCAGAAGCACCCCCTTCGCCGTCAGGATCATTCCCGCCACCCACCGCTCGACCTCCGCTCGCTCGACGTACTCCTTTCTGAGGACGGCAACCTCGACTTCCAGCTTTTCGTTCCGCAGCCGTTCGTTACGGGCCTTCTCGTCGGTTGTGATCCTGTCGCCGTCGCGTTCGCCGGCCCGCGTCGCCGCCTTGAACGCTCGCCAAGCCGCAACGTCCAAGCGCCCGTCTTGCTCCGGTTTCGGAGCGGTCGGCAGCTTCCGCCACCGATTGACCGTCTGGCGCTCGACGCCGAGAACGACGGCCAGTTCATGAGAGGAGTTTACGAAGGTGGGATCCGGGGTCGCGGCACCGGCAGCCAGCGCGGCGAACGTCTTCCGCTCGGAGGCGGTCAACGGATGCCCAGCGCCCAACCGCTTTGCGATGTTCGCGGCATCCGCCAGGAGAAAGGCACGCGCCTTCGACGGCTCGATGATCCCAGCGGCGCCGGCATTGTCCGGCGTGCTCATGGCCTATTTCTCCGCTTCGTCGAGAAGCGCGGTCAACCGGGTCAGCAGGGCCCAGGTCGTTGCGCTCGGCGTGTAGTGGCAGATTTCCCAGCTCTGGAGCGAACGGACGCTGATTCCCAGCTCGGCCGCGGCTTGCGATTGGGAGAAGCCGCGGGCCGCACGCCACTTCTTCAGGGCATTGGCAACCTCTCGGGCGGATGGACGTTTCACGCGCAACCGGTACGTGGCACGCGCATGCGTGTCAAACGTAGAGTCGTGGACCCACTTTGATCATTGGTCCCAGACCATCTCGCGGTCCAGCCGCGCCCCAAGGCGGCGCACTATGCGTGCCCACTTCGTCCAGCGGCGCCGGTCCCCTTGGTACAGGAACCGGATCATGTTCCGCTGGGCTCGCTCGTACTTCCGCCAGAATCGGAGGCTCCCCCACGGCGGTTTCATACCGTGAGCCTCCGGCCAGCGGTCTTCGGATCGGCGGCACCCTCGGGGGCGGACGCCGGCATCGCCCGCCCGTTCAGCCGCTGGCGCCGGGCCTCGATCTCCGTCCCCATCAGCTTGGACGTCGGCACGGTCCGCGCGGCCACCGCCTCGCAGTCCGCCATGGACGGCTCGCGCCGGTCGTTGAATGCCCGGGTCATGGCATCCAGCCACACCCGCTCAATCTGACGGCCGCTGAATCCGTCCGTGGCTTCCGCCAGCCGGGCAAGGTCGAACGCCTTGGACTTCCGGGACCGCTTCTCAATCTGAATCTTCCAGATAGCCTCCCGCTCGGAACGGCTCGGCAGGTCCACAGCCCACACTTCCAGCCGGTCAATCAGCGGGTCCGGGAGACGGTCAATGTCGTTCGCGGTGAGCATGAAAAAGATCCCGTCGCCGGCCATCTGCATGTCCTGGAGGATCGCCTTCAGAACCCGCTGGGTTGTGCCACCGTCCGTGCTGGCGCCGCCGGCCCCGGCAAACAGGCCGTCCACCTCGTCAATCCAAAGGATGCAGGGCGCCACGGCCTTCGCCGTCGCAAACGCCGTCCGCCAGTTTGCTTCGGACTGTCCCACCAAGCTCCCGAACAATCGGCCCGCCTCCAACCGCAGGAGAGGCAGGTTGAACGTCCGCGCGGTGGCCGTCGCGGTGAGGCTCTTTCCGGTGCCCGGCTGTCCCACCACCAGCGTCCCGCGCGGCGTCGGCAGGCCGTACTCCCGGGCCGCCTTGGTGAACAGGTTCCGCTTCTCATGGAGCGAGCCCTTCAGCAGTTCCAGCCCGCCGATGTCCTGGAGGGTGGTCGAGGACTCCACGATTTCCAGGATGCCGTTTTTCCGGACGGTGGCGGCCTTCTCCCGGCGGATGACGTCCGGGGAGATGCCACGGGTTTCCACCACGGACAGGGCGGCCGCATTCTCCGCCTCAGTCGTGGTGAGCCCGGCGGCCGCGTCCAGCACGGTGTCCCATTCGATCTCCGCAACCTTGACCTTCCCGGACATCGCCACGGCGCCGATCACTTCCTGAAGCTCCTCGCGGGTGGGGAGGCGCCATTCCACCACGGCCGCTTCCTTCACCCACTCGGGGGGCAGCGGGACATCGTGCCCCATCAGGATCAGGGTTTGGCTCCGTTGCTTCCCGGCCATCATGACGTCCCGGAATTTCCGGATCAGCATCGGGGACGCATCCCGCCCGATGAACGGATGCACGTCCCGCAGCAGGATGGCCACCTTGTCCGGCAGCGCGGACGTGTGACCCAGCATCGCCATGGGGTCCTGAGTGTCCCCGAACTCAGTGACGCCGCCCGCTTCCAGGACCCGGGCAAGTCCTTCGGTGACGCTCCAGACGTACAGGGTCCGGCCGGCGGCCTTGACCGCGGCGGCCACCGCCAGCTCGGCGCGGCCTTCCTCGGTGGTGGAGATTGCGATTGCCGGGAAACCGGCCTTCAGGAGGTTGGTGATCTCTTTCATGGTGTGGATTCAGTTGGAGGAAATCTCGACTTTCTCGACGGTGGAGGTCTCCCCGTCGTTCCGGTAAACGTAGGGATCGAACCCCATCTTGACCGCCTCGCGCGCTTTCTCCTGAACCTGGTCAGGAGTTACTTCATGCCGGGAGACCGGCACCCCGGCGGAGAGGAAATAGACAATCGTTGTCATGGTGTGACGCTATACGTGCCCCACGTATGCGCAAGTATAAAACGGGTTTCTGATACGATTCCCTGCAAGTGCTTAGTGGGGAGTTGGGACGTTTTCCGCCACAGGTTCCCCGTTCTGAGGATC
Organism: Verrucomicrobiota bacterium; assembly: GCA_017302195.1. GTDB lineage: Bacteria > Verrucomicrobiota > Verrucomicrobiia > Limisphaerales > UBA9464 > UBA9464. The sequence continues at coordinate 2,162 of JAFLEG010000046.1, read as the reverse complement.
GAAGCATTCCTCGAACACGGCCCCCAGGCCCTCAAACACCTTAACCGTCTTGCGCCCCAGCTTCATGGAGCGTTCGGAGCGGCGCCGGTGCGGCGGCAGCACCTTCATGGCTTCCATGCACCACCACATCGTGTCTTGCTTCGGGAACGTCTCCGCCAGGCGGATCATTTCCCGCAGCACCACGCGCCGTTCCTCCGGACCCCAGTGAATGAATCCAGGGCGCCACGGCAGGGGAGCACCTTCAACGGGGACGGTTCGCTTCGTTTGATCGCTATTGTTCATGCTTGTTTTTGTTTCGGGTTGTTTCTGGTACTCTGGCACCCATGCCCGGGAATAGGTGTGGGTGTCAATCCCCCTCCGTTTGAAAATGTCGTCCGTAAGGAGAAGCCTGATTTCCCCAACGGTGGCACCCAACTCCACGGCTATTTCGTCCTCCGTCATCCGGTGCTCTTTCACCAGCGCCTTCACCAAGTCCGCCATTTTCAGCGCCTGGTGTTCCCCCTTCGCCCGGTTGATCCGAACCGTGAGGCACATTGCCCGATGCTTCGGGATGTCCAGCACCACGACCGGGCACCGGTGGCCGTACTTCTTGATGATCGGCTTGCTGGTCTTCGCCAGCGTCGCGCGGTGGAACCCGTCAATGATGGTCCGGTCCGGCGTGACCAGGATCGGCTGAACCCATCCCTGCGAGAGGATGGACCGCTCCAGAAGCCGAAGCTCCGAAGTCATGACCATGTTGGGGTTGTAGTGGTTGGCCTTCAGCTCACGGCTATCCATCCACTCCACGCAGGAGATGGGGTCTTTGGGAAACGGATTGCTCATTGTTGGTCTCGGGAGAGCGGCATTGGTGTTTTCCGGAATCCGCCGCGGAGGAAGTGCCGGAAAAGGTGGTGGAGCGGGTACGCCTCCGGTTTCTTCGCGTGAAGCACCTTGGAGACCTCCAGCATTTTGTAGGCTTTGGCCTGCTGCGCGTCGCCCTCGACTTCATCCTCGATGAACTGGGCGATGCCCTCGAACGTCTGCGGGTACTTGTCCGCCTTGGCCCCCAGGTCCACGTCCCGCTGATAGCGCCATTGAACCTGCATTTCCGGGAACGCCTCCATCAGGCGGTCGAAGAATTGGCCGTCGTACTTCCGCTCATAGCTGAGCGTCTTGGCGGCCTCCGCCTGGAACGGGGACGCCACCCGCAGCGGCCGCCCCGCGATGCTCTGCGCCTCGTAGATCGGGCAAAAGGGAATCCTCTGGTCCATGAAGTATTTCAGGACGTCCTTCTCCGACCAGTCATAGATCGGTTTGCACTTCTTCATGGAGGGTGCACCCGAAGCGTTGATCCAGTTCTCGTTGATCTTGTTGAGGCAGGACCGCAGCCGCATCAGCGATTCCTGAGCCCGGATCCCGAGCACGCAGGAGAGCGAGCCCCGGACACGCCGCGCGAGAAACTGGTCGTACTCCAGTTTGTCGTACACCACCCCGGGCTCGCCCTGGATGGCGAACGCCGGCATGGCACGGAACGGGGTCCGCGCCGGGTCCCACTGGATATAGGGCAGGACGCGACCGAGGATGTATTTCGAGGACGGCAGCGGGAGGCAGAACCAGTCCAGGGACACCCACGGGTAGGCGCGGACCTCCTCGACGAAGTTGACCACGGAATCCGGGATCAGCTCCTGATCGTAGAATTGCGCCCGCACCGGGAGCTTCCCCAGCTCCTCCGCCGCTTCCTTCGCCAGCCACAGGACCACCAGCGAGTCCTTCCCGCCGGAGAAGGAGACGGCGACGTGATCGAAGGTCCGATACAGGTGCCGGATCCGCTTCCGCGCCTCCGTCAGGACGTCACTATCAAGAAACCTTTGAACCTTCTTCATGCAGGGCCTTCTGGATCAGTTGACCGATGGGCAGTTCGCCGAACCGCTGCTTCCACACCCGCAGGAGGTCGTACCAAGCCTCCTGCTGCTGGGTGTCCTCAAACGCGATGGTGTACGCGATGTTGAACCTGGGGGGCGTGTCCCCCTGATCTCCGGTGGACAAGTCCTCCAATGCTTTGTCCAGCGCCTCCCCGGTGAATCCGGTCAGGTCCATGTCCGCCCCGATGTCCTTCAGGCCGGACAGCGCCTCCCGGAGCGCGGCGTCGTCAATCTCCGCCAGCTCCGCAATCTGGTTGTCCG